>JBFFNY010000199.1:0-4038 GCA_041562955.1 Desulfurivibrionaceae bacterium
CATTTCTTTTTCTTGATTTTTTTTGTCAACTCCGTTGATCACCATTTCAATCAAACGATCAACGTTCATAGGGGATAAACCCCAAAAAACTATTACCAAACTCTAGTTGGAGGCAGTAAATGAAAATTCGTCCTTTGAATGATCGTATCCTTGTCAAGCGTATCGAAAGCGAAACAACCACATCCGGTGGCATTATCATTCCAGATAGTGCTAAAGAAAAACCGGCCGAAGGCAAGATTATCGCAGTCGGCGCTGGTAAGCTCAATGATAAAGGCGAGCGCGTAGCCCTGGAAGTGAAAGTTGGCGATGCGGTTCTTTTCTCCAAGTATGGCGGAACAGACGTAAAGATTGACGGTGAAGAGTATCTCATTATGCGTGAAGACGACATCCTCGGTGTTGTTGAAGCATAAGTCAGTCACAACCCTACATTTTAAAATTCTGTCCCCAGCTCGCGCAGCTTAACCTGCCCCTGGGGTTTACAGAGAAAACGGAGACATCACTACAATGGCTAAAGAAATCAAATACGGTGTAAAAGCCCGCGAGCAAATCCTCAACGGCGTCAACGCCCTTGCAAACGCTGTAAAAGTAACCCTCGGACCTAAGGGACGTAACGTTCTCATTGAGAAATCCTTTGGTGCCCCAATCATCACCAAAGACGGTGTAACGGTTGCCAAAGAAATCGAACTTGATTCTAAATTCGAAAATATGGGCGCACAGATGGTTAAGGAAGTTGCTTCCAAGACCTCTGATGTTGCCGGTGACGGTACCACAACAGCGACCCTCCTTGCTCAAGCCATCTACACCGAAGGCACAAAGCTTGTTGCCGCCGGCACCAACCCGATGGAAATCAAGCGCGGTATCGATAAGGCGGTCACGGTGGTTGTTGAAGAACTGGCCAAGATCGCCAAACCAACCAAGGAGCAGAAAGAAATCGCTCAGGTTGGTACCATTTCAGCAAACAACGATTCTACCATCGGTAATATTATTGCTGAAGCCATGGACAAGGTTGGCAAGGAAGGCGTGATCACTGTTGAAGAAGCTAAATCAATGGATACCACCCTGGACGTTGTTGAAGGGATGCAATTTGACCGTGGCTACCTCTCTCCATACTTTGTTACCGATGCTGAGAAGATGGAAGTAAACATCGAAGAGCCTCTGATTCTCATCAACGAGAAGAAGATCTCCAGCATGAAAGACCTTCTGCCCATCCTTGAGCAGGTTGCAAAGCTTGGTCGCCCTCTGTTCATTATTGCCGAAGACATTGACGGTGAGGCTTTAGCCACCCTCGTGGTGAACAAGCTCCGCGGTACCCTGAATATTTCTGCTGTTAAAGCCCCGGGCTTTGGCGATCGCCGCAAGGCCATGATGGAAGATATTGCCATCCTGACCGGCGGTATTGTGATCACTGAAGATCTCGGCATCAAGCTTGAAAATGTTACCGTTGACGACCTTGGAACTGCCAAGCGCGTTGTGGTTGACAAAGACACCACCACCATTATTGATGGTGCCGGTGATCACGACAAGCTTGCAGCCCGTGTTAAGCAGATCCGTACCCAGGCTGACGATTCTTCCTCTGATTACGACAAAGAGAAACTCCAAGAGCGTCTGGCCAAACTCATCGGAGGCGTTGCGATCATTAATGTCGGCGCCGCGACTGAAATCGAGATGAAAGAGAAGAAGGCCCGTGTAGAAGATGCCTTGAACGCGACTCGCGCTGCGGTTGAAGAAGGTATTGTTCCCGGCGGCGGTGTAGCATATATCCGTTGTCTCTCTGCCCTGGCTGCCCTTAAGCTTCCTGGAGAGCAGGACCTTGGTCGCAAGATCCTTATGCGCGCCATTGAAGAGCCTGTGCGTCAAATTGCTATCAACGCCGGTTGCGAAGGGTCTGTCATCGTTGAGAAGGTTAAAGCGCTTAAAGGGGCTAACGGCTTCAACGCGGACACTGAAATCTACGAAGACCTGATTGCGGCTGGTGTTATTGATCCTGCCAAGGTTACCCGTACAGCCCTGCAGAATGCAGCCTCTGTTACCGGCCTCCTGCTCACCACTGAGTGTATGATCGCTGACAAACCATCTGAAGATGGCGGCGGAATGCCTGGCGGAATGCCTGGCGGCATGGGTGGCATGGGCGGAATGGGCGGAATGGGCGGCATGATGTAACACGCTGTTCCCACCATAGAAGCCTTTCACCGCTTTCCTGCTGTTATCTATTTGAATTCACAGCAGGAAACGGTGAACTTCCTGGACGTTCAATAAAAAGGGCGCTTTTCAAACGAAAAGCGCCCTTTTTTTATTGACAACAAAGGTAAAATTGACCATATAGTCACTTCACTATTTACAGTCCCTAGTGAACAGAACGGCGATGTAGCTCAGTTGGTTAGAGCACTCGGCTCATATCCGAGTTGTCCGGGGTTCAACTCCCTGCATCGCCACCAAATACAGTTCCGGTACATTCCGGATTGATATATGCCCCGAGTCCTGCAAAGGATTTCGGGGTTTTTTTATGGCTTCAACACTTCTGGATTCAGAAATAGAAGATGCAGCAGCACAGCGCTTGCAGGAATGATCTGCCGCTAAACTAAAATAAAATTGCCTGCACCCGATGCCGCCAGAAGGGGCGAAGCAAAAGAACTCATATCCGGGTGAGGATGTATAATTCCCCGGGAATCCATGCCCCTCTCTCCTTACGGATACCAGCAGGTTGTTGCCGCACCAGGGTGAAATGAAACGCATCGGCAAGGGCACCAATATAATCTGCGGCATGGGCATATCTCCCGGACTGACGCAGGGCATAGCCGCGCGAACAGGTCTCTACGGAAAACGCCACGACACCTCCGGGCAGCAACACCTTCGCAACAAGCTCGAAAAAGGCATCGAGCTCTCCCAGATAGACCAAAACATCTGAAGCCAGAACAAGGTCATACCGCGTATCACAAGTCTGCAGGAACTCTATAATTCCACAACAGTGCAGCTCGGCATAGAGTTGTTTTTTCTGCGCCGCCAGCAGCATCTTTTCAGCCAGATCAAGACCGGTGAAACGAGACACCAGGCCGGCAAAGGCAAGTCCGGACAATCCCGTGCCGCAACCCAGATCAAGGCCTGTGGGAACAGGGGTGGAATCGCTCACCTCCCGAAAGAGCTGAGCCAGCTGCTGGGGAATGGTATACGCCAACTCGTGGACAAGACTTTCATCAAAGCTTGCGGCATAATTATTAAAGAGATCCCGAACATGCTGCTGAGGGGCTGCACAGGTGGTCGTCCCGCTCAAGGCCGACAACATATGCTCCGCCGACTCACTCTGGAAACCAGAGTCCAGAGCACGGCGGTACATTTCCTTCGCGTCATCAAGGCGATGCTGAATATGGTAGAGAATGGCAAGATCCGTCAAACAGATACCATTTTGAGGCTTCAGTGCCAGTGCCCTCAGAAAGAGGGCCTCCGCCTGTTCAAAATCCCCAAGCTCTTTATGCAGCACGCCGATATCATACAGGATGTCCGCATCACCAGGGTCAAGCCCTTCTGCCCGTTTCAGAAAAGCAAAGGCCTCATCCGTTTGGCCCAGAGCCTTATAACAGAGGGCCAGATTAAAGCAGACATCGACATGATCCCCCTGGACCTTCAGGACCAGACCGAAGACATCAATGGACTGAGTAAACTTCTCCTGCTGAAAAAAAAGAAGCCCGAGCTGATAGGCCGCCTGCACCTCCTGCGGATCACGTTCCAGGATCCGGCCAAAACATTCTTCCGCCTCAGCGACCAGTCCAGCTTCCACATACGCCTCCCCCAGAGCCAAAAGGGTTGCCTGCGGATCATGTCCCCTGGTTAGCCCATCTTCATAGGCGACAATAGCCTCAAGGGGAGATCCCAGTTCGCGCAGACCGTTGCCCAGAAAATAATACAAATGATCTTGACCGGGAGCGAGGTCAACGGCCTTCCGGTACAATTCAACCGCTTTTTCGCACTCTCCCCTGCTGTGGAGCAAAAGCCCCAGGTTCCCCATGGCCTCTGCGTGGGTGGGCACTTCTGCAAGCACCTGAA
>JBFFNY010000200.1:0-4036 GCA_041562955.1 Desulfurivibrionaceae bacterium
AGAAAAACTGTACTCGGATGGTGAGCTGTACGAACTGCTCTATATTGAAAATGCGCAGTCCATGAACCAGGATCTGCAAAATTCGGATTATGAGGGCAGTTATATTCGCATGGCGGGCCGCGAAGTTTTTAAACATGCCGTCCGGGCCATGTCTCAGGCGGTGCATGCGGTATTGGCGAAGGGGCAAGTGTCGGCCAGTGAATTGAAACTGGTTATTCCGCATCAGGCAAATATCCGCATCATTAACAAGCTTCGAGAGACCCTCAAGCTGCCGGCTGAAAAAGTCTATGTAAATGTAGATAAGTATGGTAATACATCGGCGGCGACAATCCCTCTTGCCCTGGATGAAGCATGTCGGGAAGGGTGTCTGCAACCTGGTGATTATGTTCTATTTTGTGCCTTTGGCGGCGGTTTTACCTGGGGTGCACAATTGATTCGGTGGTAGGTTGTGCTGTTTGTCGTTTCCTGCAATGTAGACTTAAAGAATAATTAAAAACATATAGGTGCTTATGTGGATCATTTTCTGAGCGAAGATCAACAGGCCATTGTTGATCTGGCAAAGCAGATATCCCGAGAGATGGTCATACCCAAACGGGTTCATTATGACGAGACTGAAGAGTATCCTCTCGATATCGTTGAAACTCTCGCAAAATCAGATTTCTTTGCCCTGTTTGTCCCCGAAGAGTATGGCGGTCTTGGTGGTAGTTGCTATGACCTTGTTCTTGCCTTAGAGCAAATCGGCTACGGCTGTGTTGGTATTGCCACCGCCTATGCGGCCAGTGCCCTGGGTGCCTATCCGATAATCGTCGGTGGTTCTGAAGAGCTGAAACAGAAGTATCTGCCCAAGGTTGCAACGGGTGAATTGCGGGCCGCCTTCGGCTTAACCGAATCGAATGCCGGAAGTGATGCCGGTGGTATTCAAACCACTGCCGTGCTTGATGGTGATGAGTGGGTCCTGAATGGCACGAAGCAGTGGATCACCAATGGTGGTCAGGCCCATATCTACACCATCATTGCCATTACCGATCCTGCGAAGGGAGCACGTGGGGCTTCTATGTTTATTGTGGAAGCGGATGATCCTGGTTTTTCCTGCGGTCCCAAAGAAAAAAAGATGGGTATCCGTTGTTCTGCAACAACAGAGCTGATCATGAAGGATTGCCGCATACCGAAAGATCGTCTCGTCGGTCGTCGTGGCACCGGTTTTATTACGGTCATGAAGACGTTGGACAAGTCGAGACCGGGTATTGCAAGCCTCGGAGTCGGTCTGGCGCAGGCAGCCCTTGATGAAGCCGCAAGCTACGCCAAGGTTCGTCATCAGTTCGGTAAGCCTATTATTGCCTTTCAGGCCGTGCAGCACATGCTTGCGGACATGGCGATTGAGACAGAATCCGCCCGGACGTTACTCTATGCTGCAGCAAAGCATATTGATGCGCACCCCAAAGACATGTCAAAGGTCTCGGCCATGTGCAAGGTCAAGGCCACCGATGTTGCCATGAAGGTGGCCATTGATGCGGTGCAGGTTCTAGCGGGCTACGGCTTTATGCGTGAGTATCCGGTTGAGAAGATGATGCGGGATGCAAAGATTCTGCAGATCTATGAAGGAACGAACCAGATTCAGCGCAATGTTATTGGCCAGGAACTGAATAAAGAATACACCAAGTAGTTGGTGCTGCCTCGAAGGGTACTCCTTGGTCTCTGAATATTTCAGGCCAGGGGGCTCTGTCGACTCGGGGCAGACTTTTTACTGAAAATTTGTTCTTGTCTGACATGAGATGGGAAAGTTTACAATCGGTAAAGAAGGTTCATGTGAGTGGGCTTTCATATAAATTGAGTGAATAATACCATGAATATCGTCGTATGTATAAAACAGGTTCCCGATGCCAAGGATGTTCGCCTTGATCCCAAGACGAACACGTTGTCGCGGGAGGGCGTGAAGTCTGTTATTAACCCCTATGATCGTCATGCCCTGGAAGAAGGGGTGCGCTTGAAGGAAGAGTTCGGCGGCACGGTGACGGTCGTCAGTATGGGCCCTCCTCAGGCCAAGGCCATCTTGCAGGAGGCTATCTCCTGCGGTGCTGATGATGCCATTCTTGTCTCGGATCGGGCCTTTGCCGGTGCCGATACCTTAGCCACCTCCTATACCCTGTCCCAGGCTATTAAGAAGACCGGCGGGGTGGATGTGGTGTTATGCGGGAAGCAGGCAACGGATGGAGATACGGCCCAGGTCGGTCCCGGTCTTGCTGTGCGGTTGAACATGGCTTACGTGACCTGTGTGAAGAAGATTTCCACGGTTACGGATAAAATGGTCGTGCTTGAACGCATGATGGATGACGGGCATGATGTGGTGGAAGTTGATCTGCCCGCTCTGCTGACCGTGGTCAAAGAGGTGAACACCCCTCGTTTCCCATCGATTCGTGGACTGCGCAAGGCGCGGGCCTATGATATCCCCAGTTATACTGCAGCAGATATTGGTGCGGATCCGGCCCAGCTCGGACTCGGCGGATCACCAACTCAGGTTGTGCGGGTTTGGCCTCCGGAACCGAAGGGCGATCGCACTATGCTGACTGGAAGTAGTGATGAGATTGCTGAAAAACTGGCTGAAATTTTTCGTGAATGTTCAATTGGCGGCTAAGTGCCGCCAGTTGTAACCGTGCCGAATCACGGCGCGTAATCGTACGGTTATAAATATGCTGATAATAGATACGGATGCTTGTATAGGTTGTGGATTATGTGAAGATAACTGCCCCTTTGATGCCATTCATGTGGAAGAGGGAAAGGCGGTTGTCGGCGATGCGTGTACCCTGTGTGGAACCTGTGTCGATCACTGTGAAGTTGCTGCCATTTCCATAGAAAAGGAAGAGGTTGCAGGTATTGACCTCGATGCGTGGTCTGGGGTGTGGGTGTATGCAGAGTATCGCAATGGCCGTATCGCTCCGGTGACCCATGAACTCCTTGGTGTTGGTTCAACCCTTGCCGCCCGGCGCGGTGTGAAGCTTGCGGCGGTTCTGCTCTGTGAATCCGCCGGCGATGTACCCGCTGAGTTGATCGCCTCCGGTGCAGACCTCGTGTACACGGTGGAAGACCCGGCGCTGCAGGATTTTACGGATGATGCCTATGGGAATGCCCTGGAAGATCTGGCTCTGAAGTATAAGCCTGAGATTATCCTGGCCGGCGCCACGGCCATCGGCCGTTCGTTCATTCCCCGTGTTGCCACCACCCTTGGTACCGGACTCACCGCTGATTGTACCAATCTTGAGATCGGTGATGACGGACATCTGCACCAGACTCGCCCCGCCTTTGGTGGCAATATCATGGCCACGATTATGTGTCCGAATCACCGCCCTCAGATGTCTACGGTTCGTCCCATGGTTATGCAGGCCAATGAGCCTGATGCCAGTCGGACCGGCGAAGTGATTTCTGTGTCCGTTGATCCTGCCCGGCTGGTGTCCCGTTGTCGCGTGGTAAAGTCGGTCTACTCTCCGGGGTCACAGGTTAACCTCTCTGAGGCGGATGTGGTGATTTCCGGTGGTCGTGGACTTGAGAATGCTGAGGGGTTCCGTCTGGTTGAGGAACTGGCTGAGCTTCTTGACGGTGCTGTGGGTGCAACCCGTGCCGCAGTTGATGCGGACTGGATCAGCTATCCCCATCAGGTTGGTCAGACGGGTAAGACGGTCGCCTCTAAACTCTACGTCGCGTGTGGTATTTCCGGGGCTATTCAGCATGTGATTGGTATGAAATCATCTGAAACCATTGTTGCCATCAACCGTGATGCGAAGGCTGCGATTTTTGATGTTGCTGATTATGGCGTGGTTGGTGATGTGTTTGAGATCCTGCCCAAGGTCATTGATAAATTAAAGACTCGTTAGGAGCTATGATGGATTTATCTGGAAAAGTGGCCGTTGTTACAGGTGGAAGCCGCGGAATCGGCAAGGCCGTTTGTTTACGCCTCGCCAGTCTTGGCGCCACCGTCATTATCAATTATGTCTCCCGCTCTGATGCTGCTGATGCCGTGGCCAAAGAGGTTGTGGATGCTGGC
>JBFFNY010000201.1:0-4033 GCA_041562955.1 Desulfurivibrionaceae bacterium
CCGAAAAACAGATGATATCAGGATTCGTATCGGTCAGGGTCAATAGGGCCTCGTAATACGAATCGTTAATCGTTTGTTGGCAGAGTGAGATCTCGACGTCGGCTAATTTCTCGGCAAAGGCTTCCCGTACATAAAACAGGCTTAATGTTGAGTGGGTGAATCGGCCATTGCAGCCTACAAGTTTGATACGCATGGTTGGTCTTGTCTGGTTGTTTTTATGGAAAGAATACGCTTCGTATTCTCTATAGAGAATTTTTGCAGAAAAGGCAAAAATACCTTGAGCAGAATTAGAGAAATAGGACTATATCAGGATGTCAGGGGGGGTTGAATATCTTGACATTCCATGGGAAAAGGATGTAGTGTAACCCTGCTTTTTCACAATGATGGCTAGTCATCGTTGTCTGTTGTTTTGCATTTTAAATTGTTGCGTTGAGAATGGGGGCAGTTATGGTTGTTGATGGTGTCGTGAGGATTGGTCAAGCGACAATCTATCATATGCGGGATGCTGGCCGTATGGGTATTTTTTTATGCTCAGCGATGTCAGGTTGTTTTGCCCGGCCGTTTCGCTTTAGGGAGGTGTTGCGCCAGATTCGTATTATTGGTGTCGACTCAATGCCGCTCATTCTCTTTATAGGTCTGTTTACCGGGATGGTTCTCGGCCTGCAGGGGTATCATACCTTACGCAAGGTTGCCTCGGAAGGGATGCTCGGCATGCTGGTTTCCCTGACGTTGATTCGGGAGCTTGGGCCCGTGCTGACAGGGCTCATGGTTGCAGGGCGGGCTGGTTCTGCCATGTGTGCCGAACTCGGGATCATGCGGATATCTGAACAGTTTGATGCCTTAGAGTGCATGTCCATCAACCCCTTTCGTTATCTTATCAGTCCAAAATTCATTGCCACAATTATTTCAATTCCGTTATTGACCGTTATGTTTGATCTTATCGGTATTGCCGGCGGGTATCTTTCAGGTGTTGTGTTGCTTGGAGTGAACCCTGGTTCGTATATGTCAGGGATTGAGTATAAAGTTGAAAATGCCGATATCTTGCTTGGGATGTACAAGTCCTTTGCCTTTGCACTTCTTATTGTCTGGGTGGGCACCGGTCGTGGTTATTTTGTCCAGAGAATTCATAACGCGGGTTTTGGTGCGGAAGCTGTCAGTCGAGTTACAACTCAGAGTGTTGTCTATACTTCCATTGCAATTCTGGTGTGGAACTATTTGATTACAGCGGTGTGTTTATGAGTATTGAAATTGAATTTGTTGATGTGGTTAAACGGTTTGGGGCGCAAACCGTGCTTGATCATGTCAATGTCAAGTTTACTGGCGGCAAGACGACGGTTATTGCCGGTGGCAGTGGTCAGGGGAAGTCTGTTGCCATTAAGCTCATTCTCGGGCTTATGGCTCCTGATGCAGGACAGATTTTAATTGATGGTATTGATATTGTACAAATAAGTAAGAAAGAATTGAATGACATCCGTGCGAAATTCGGGGTGCTCTTTCAGGGGGTCGCCCTGTTGGACTCGATCACTGTGTTTGATAATGTTGCCTTGCCCCTTCGGGAGCGGTTGCGCCTTCCTGAGAAGGAAGTGAAAAAACGAGTGGAAGAGGCCCTGGCCCAGTTTGATCTCCAGGGGCATGGACCAAAATATCCAGCCCAACTTTCAGGCGGGATGAAGAAAAGGGTTGGGCTTGCCCGGGCAATGATGGTTGAGCCGGAAGTGGTGTTATTTGATGAGCCCACCACTGGTCTGGATCCTCATATTACACTGGATATTTATAAATTATTTTTTGGGACGCAAAAAAAACATGGTTTTACTTCAATCATCGTAAGTCATGATATCCCTAAAGTTTTTAATCTTGCGGATCGAGTGGTGATCTTGAGTCATGGGACCATGTCAACATTTGAACATCCTGAAGATATTCAGCATTCGGCGGATCCGCATATTATACAATTTGTTCAGGAGACCATGGGAAAGGTGTATTCAAGTACCCATGAGTTTGCTTAGAGAGTAGGGAGGGGGATTATGAAGGAAGCAAAGGTAGAATTCATAGTGGGCATGTTTATGATCCTGGGCCTGGTTGGTCTGGGTTATATTACTACGCAATTCGGTGAAGTGTCTTTTTTCGGCGGGGGTTCTTTTTATACGATCTCTGCTGAATTTAATAACGTCACAGGGCTGAAAAGTGGAGCTGACGTCACCGTGGCCGGAGTTACTGTCGGCCGGGTTTCCACCATCGGTCTGACCAAGAATGATATGGCAACGGTCTCTATCAATGTGAAAAAAGGTATCCGTATAACAGAAGATGCCATTGCTTCCATTAAAACCCAGGGTCTTATTGGTGACAAGTTTGTCAAGATAAGTCAGGGTGGATCGAGTGAAGTCCTGGCCCCTGGTGATATCCTATTTGAAACGGAATCGGCACTAGATATTGAAGAAATGGTGAGTCAGTTTATTTTTGGAAAAGTTTAAGGAGTTTCTTGTGTTCCCTTTGCGTACCTATGAGCGCGGTCTTCCTTTGGTTTTCCTTTTGTTTGCTTTGGTTCTTTCCCAACCTTTGCTCAGCCACGCTGAAGATATTGACCTCGAATCGTTCTTGGATGATGAAGACGTGGCTGCCGCAATAGCTGATCCGCTTGAGCCCGTGAACCGGGTTTTTTTTGCGTTTAATGATTCAATGTATTTCTGGGTGGTGAAGCCGGTAGGGAAGGTGTATTCCAGTGTGCTGGCAAAAGATGTTCGCACCTGTATCAGTGCTGCTTTTCACAATATCCTGGCTCCCGTACGTGTGGTGAATCATCTTCTGCAGTGGGAGCTGCAGGACTCGGGTACAGAGCTGGCACGATTCATGATCAATACGACCCTCGGCGCCGGAGGGTTGGGTGACCCCGCCGGGGAAGAGTTCGGTATTCTACGCAGAGATGCTGATTTTGGCCAGACCCTCGGCAAGTATGGTGTCGGAACAGGATTATACATCTGTTGGCCCATCATTGGTCCATCGTCAGCCAGGGATTCTGTCGGTCTTGTCGGCGATTATTTGCTCAACCCCTTGACCTATGGTTTGCAGGGGCAGGGTGAGCTGGCTCTTGAACTGTATATGCTTAAATATGAAAATGAGGCAACGTTGTATGGCGAGCAGTATGAGTCCATGGTGAGCAAGGCCTTTGATCCCTATGTCTCCATGCGTGATATTTATGCGCAATATCGGCGGGGTGTTATAGAGAATTCCGGTAGTCGCACCCTGAAGAGACCGGATCCGTTCCGGCCTGATGAGGATTGCCCCGGGTTTGTCTATGGTGAGAGATATACCAACAGGATAAAAGCCCGTCATCATGAACAATGCCGAGGTGTTGCAGGGGGCGAGGGTCAGCTCGTCCGGTATACCGAGGCCGGCAAGGTTTATTATGGTGTGGGTTTCCCTGATCGTTATTAAGATTTCTAGAGAATAGATATGAATATGATGCGGCAGTTATTTGTTGTGGTTTGTGTGGCTTTGCTTTTCCTCTCCGGGGTCGGCTCGTGTCTGGCGCTAACGCCAAAAGAGGCCATGGAGGATACCGTGCATTCAATCTTGACGGTTCTGGAGAAGGGCGACACGGCTGATGACAAGGTGTGGAAGGAGCAGCGAGAAGGCGTTTCCCGGATTGTGATGGAAAAATTTGACATGAGGCAGATGGCTAAACTGTCTCTTGCTAAATATTGGAATAAGCGGACACCTGCGGAGCAGGATGATTTCTCCGATCTTTTTGCGGAGCTAATTAAAAATACGTATATTGAGAGGTTTCGGTCATTCTCTGGGACTCGCTCTGGTACTTCCTTTGATAAAGAGATTGTGCGGAATGGCAAGGGTATTGTTCACTCGGTTATATGGCAGAATGGTCAGCAGATTTCCGTTATCTACAAAATGTACAGCAAGGGTGACACCTGGTTGGTTTACGATGTGGTTATCGAGAACGTCAGTTTGGTGCAGAACTATCGGAGCCAGTTTGCCCAGGCGATTCAAAAGGATGGGTATGAAGCGTTGATCCGTAAGATCC
>JBFFNY010000202.1:0-4026 GCA_041562955.1 Desulfurivibrionaceae bacterium
AAGAGAGGTTTTTCACAAGAGAGATCAACCCGTTCTCTTTTTTAAGGGTACAACCTAAGCGTTCTCAGCCTCGACGGAGATAGGATTTTCCCGCGTTGCACAGAACATTTTCTCAGGAACTGCAGGCAGGGCAGGATCAGGCAACCTCATCAGCCACAATAAACCACAATGTCCCTTCTAGTTGGCAAAGGCACCATAGCGAATGGCCTGCAAACAGTCCCGCACAGGGGCGTAATCTGCGACGTCCGACCAGCCGACAATCTTGGCCTTTTGCGCCGCAGGGTCACTGCTGGCCATCTCCCGAAGGGCTGCTCCGAGCTGGGCCGCTTTGGTTCCATCCACATGGGCCAATGCGGCCATGGGCCATTCGGGGTAAAGACGGGTGGAACGAACAAAGGGGAAGTCATCAACAACGGGGTGAATAACCCGAAACTCCTCCATCTTGATTTTCCCCTCAGCCGTCATACGCTCCAAGGTGTCCGTGCGAACGGTTCCCGCATCCATCACGCCGTTCTGGACAGCCAGCACGACATTGTCATGCTTCTTCCCTTCAGCAAAAACTCCAAAATCCTTCTGGGGATCAATACCGTTCTCCAGCAAGAGACGCCACGCCATCTGGGCTCCGCCAAAAGAGGAATACCTCACACACATGAATTTCTTCCCCCTCAGGTCCGCAAGGGACTGAACCGGACTGTCAGCCTTGACCAGAATCACACCGCCAAAGGTCTTCAAGGCCTTGCCGTCTCTGGAGTTAACAAGGGTGGCCACCGCCTTCACTCCATATTTTCTCTCCATTTCCACATAAAAG
Organism: Desulfurivibrionaceae bacterium; assembly: GCA_041562955.1. Lineage (GTDB taxonomy): Bacteria > Desulfobacterota > Desulfobulbia > Desulfobulbales > SURF-16 > JAJRUT01. The sequence continues at coordinate 809 of JBFFNY010000202.1, forward strand.
GCCGAGTTCGCCAGGAGAAAATCAAGTTTCCCCGCCTTGACCATGGGTTCAATGGCCGTAAATTTCAGAGGAATAATCACCACGGGCTCACCAAGCTTAGTTGTCAGGTAATCACCCGTGGCCCTCCACTGCATCATGGCCTGACCGGCCCCACGTTTGGCCAAAACACCGATCTTGATTTCTGCCTGGGCAACGCCAACAAATACAACCAGCAGCAGCAACCCGAGTAACGCGGTTCCTAATCTTTTCATCTTCACTCCTCACTGTTTATCGACTCGTCAGGATCCGCTCCAGCATAAGACCTGAAACCCGCTACACAGAAACACCCCTCTGTGTGGCCAAGCGTAGCATTGCATCATTACATTTTCTAGGTTCAGCTTATAATTATTCAGGAGCTGCGGTCAAAAAAAAAAGATCAGGAGACAAAACCGAACGAGCCGACAAGAAGGAAAGCTCCCTCTTTTCCTGCGCATAAAAGCAAGAAAAGAGGATGACGAACGACCCAATAAAAAAGGCACAAAAACTATTCCCGCCGCGCCATGGACAGCGCCTCAACAGGACAGACATTGCGGCATAAACCGCAACCAAAACAGGCGAGAGAATGAATATGGGCCTTCTGTTCGCCGGATCGCTCCACACTGGTGACGGCCTTGAAATGACACACCTCTTCACAGGCTCCACAGCCAGTACAGGCGGATTCATCCACCACCGCCATCTGCTCACCCCGGAACATCGTCTCAACATCAATGGCCAACGTCCGTAACCCCAGACAATCACCAGGCTGACAGTTACAGATGGCGCCAATAAAGGGGGTGATCATGGTCCAGATGGTATGGACCGCGCCCTCCTGTTCCAGCGCTTCCATCTGACCAATGGCCTCAGCAGGGGTCAGGGACTCGAGCCCCTGATCCTGTGCCAGACCGAAATAGGACATGTCGAGATCCTTGTACCAGGCATCAGGGCTGTAACTCACCGAATAACAACAGCGGTTTTCCTTCTTCATGGAGGCCCAGCGGCAGGCACAGGGCAGCCGAACCACCGTGGCGGCCTTCCCCACCAGCTCACGAATATCCTCCATGGTCACCACCTGGCCGAAATGCTCCACCTTGGCCTTGTCAATCAGGGCCTGGGTCACCCGGGGAGGGAGTCGTTTCTTTTTCCCGTACAGGGTTTCCAGGCGACCGATGGTACCCACCCCGTCCTCAATGGTTGCGGTGAAAAAATCATTGATATACTGCCTGCGGTTCAGGTCGCTGATCAGATCTTTGCCGTAATTATCGGCATTTTTAAACCACACCTTGCCGTCGCCATGTTCCGTACAGAATTCACACATTATTTTTCTCTATTTTAATTTTTTAGGGTATCGTGGCTCATACCTTTCCAAGGAGACAATCCATGCCGACCCTACTCGCGATACTCCTTGCCAGCTGCGCCAGTTTTGCAGTGGGCAAGCTCTTCAGCTCATTATACCTTTCCATCCCCATCTCAACACTGGTCTGGCTCATCATCTATATTTTCACCCGTAAATTTCTCAACAATCTGCGGCCATAAGCACCACGCTGTCCATCTTTACCAAACTCCGCCAAGTTATTCATTATCTCTCAGATAAAAAGAATTCTTCTTCGGAGCTGAAGACAGCACTCCCCTAAACCAACCCATATTCCTCAAATAAATGAAGAGGTTACGTGGCATATCTCCATCGGATTAACACCCGGGGCCGCACCTTTTTTCTTTTCTTCCTTTTTTTTCAACGCCGCATCTGTATACAATACCCTGACCGTTTCCAAGCGAAAACCCACAGCATATTTGTCAGGATAACACATGGCGCAACTCATAAAATTCTTTGAAGCAGCAATTAAACACAAGGCCTCTGATGTCCATATTGTGCCCGATGAACCGGTTATATTCAGACGGTTCGGCAAACTCATCAAGGTCAAATCACCGGCCATTTCAGCTGATCAGTCCAAAGCTCTCATTTTCGAGCTGCTCACCCCCCATCAGCAGAAACAACTCATTACCGATCTGCAGCTCGATTTTGTCGTGAATATCAAAGGCCTGGGCCGTTTTCGCGGCAGCGCCATGCTCCACCGGTTGGGCCTCTCAGCCGTATTCCGGAATATTCCTCTGGAGATCCCCGGTTTCAGCGAGCTTGGGCTGCCGTCTATTATTGAAAAGGTCCTGGATAACCATCAGGGCATGATCCTCGTCACCGGGGGAACGGGCCATGGAAAATCCACCACCCTGGCGGCCATGGTGGACTATATCAACTCCAACCGCGCCCATCACATTCTCACGGTGGAAGACCCCATTGAATTTGTCCATCCCCTGAAACAAGGCGTGGTCAATCAGCGCCAACTGCACGACTCAACCCTGTCCTACGGCAATGCCCTGCGCGGGGCGCTGCGCCAGGATCCGGATGTCATCATGATTGGTGAATTGCGGGATTTTGACACCATTTCACTGGCTATATCCGCTGCCGAAACAGGGCATCTGGTCCTGGGCACCCTGGCAACATCCAGTGCCCCGAAAACCATCGACCGCATCATCGACTCCTACCCGCCGGCTGAACAAAATCAGATTCGCGCCATGCTCAGTGAATCGCTGAAGGCGGTCATCACCCAGCGTCTCGTCACCCGCCAGGATGGCCAGGGACGGGTGCTGGCCCTGGAGATTCTTCTCGGCTCACTCCCTGTCACCAATCTCATCCGCGACGGCAAGGTGTTCCAGATTCCATCCCTCATGCAGATGGGGAAGGCCTCCGGCATGATGATCATGGATGACTCCCTTCTGGATCTCTTCACTCAAGGTCTGATTTCAGCCGACGAGGCCATGGCCAACAGCAATGACCGCAAGCGGGCCCAGACCCGGTTGGGCCAGAACCCAGCCCCTGATGCAGAGACGAACCCATTATCTCAACAAGATCAACCACCAAAGTAAAAGACTATGGCAACCATCGACACCTATTTTAAAGAGATGAAAGAACGCGGTGCCAGTGACCTGCATATGGTCATCGGCAAACCACCCCTCCTCAGACAGGGGGGAGAGCTGGTCCCCATGGATCATCCGGTGCTGACCCCGGAGTCCAACCAGCAGCTCCTTTTTGAAATCCTCAGCGGCGAGGAACAGCAGTATCTCATTAAAAACCGTGATTTCGACCGGGCGTATGAAATTGCAGGCCTGGCCCGTTTCCGCTGCAACTTCATGTATCAGATGCATGG
>JBFFNY010000203.1:0-3976 GCA_041562955.1 Desulfurivibrionaceae bacterium
CACTGTTTCAAATCCTCCAATCAGCTGCATGACATCGTTCGCGTCATGGCATCGCTCCTGCCCGAAAACGGCATCTGGCTTTCCCTCATCGGCAATGCGGATGAGACGCGGAAGGCACAAGGCCCGCCCCAGCTCTCCGCCCGCCAGATCACAGCCGTGGTCGAGCCGTTGTTTCGTATTGAATCGATCACCGCCTCTTTTTTTGATTCCGATCAAGCACCCCCGGCCAAAAACTGGATCTGCGTCATGCGTAAGCGCTGACCAATCCACCGACTAATATTCGACCCGAACCCAGAATAAAACCATGCCCCTACCCTTTGCCTACCTCGCCCCACCCCTCGTCGGCAGCTTCATCGGCTACATGACCAATTATGTTGCCATCAAGATGCTCTTCCGCCCCTTGAAACCGTGGCGCATCCTCGGCATCCGCATCCCCATGACCCCGGGGGTCATTCCGTCAAAACGGCATGAACTGGCGATCAATATCGGTGAGATGGTCGGCGACCACCTCCTGACCTCCGGCGACATCGGCCGGGCGATCGAGAATGAATCGTTTCAACGGGACCTGGCCCAGCTCATTGACACCCGCATGGGCAGCCTGCTCAGCCGTGACCTCGGCTCCATCACCGAGGTGATCCCGAAGCGGTTCCACTCCTACCTCCTGGCCTCCATCAAGGTGTTGCGCTGGCGTTTTATTGACCAGCTGCACGGGTATCTGGATTCCGAGGAATTTAATGATATCATCAATGAAACCATCCAGACCAAGGTGGACCATTTCCTGAGCCTGCCCCTGGGCCACTCCTTCCCCGACCAGGATCTGCACCATTTCTACGCCTATTTCGATCAGACCGTGCAGGATCTCCTGACCAGCCCTAAACTTGCCGGCTGGCTGGAGGAGCTGCTCGGCCAGAAGTTTGACACCTTTATTGCTGAAGATAAGGCCCCCAGCGACCTTATTCCGGATGACATCATCGCCTTCATCTGCACCAAGCTTCAAGAGGAAGCCCCGGCCATCTTAAACAACCTGTCCAGTGTGGTGCAGGAACCTGAGGTGCAGGAGAATATCAGTGCGGCCATCTGCACCGCCATCAGCAATTTCACCGCATCCCTCGGTCCCCTGGCGGCCATGGTCAGTGGCTTCCTGAGTCCTGAGCTGATCAAGAACAAGGTTCAGGGATTCCTGACGGATAAGGGTGATGAGATCGGCGAATGGCTGGCCAATGAAACCATCCAGATCAAGGTCGCCGACATCCTGACCGCCAAGGTTCACGAGTTCCTGGACACCCCGTTTTCCACCCTGCTCAAGGGGGTCAGTGACGACAAGAAAACGACGCTCAAGACCGAGCTGACCGCGCAGATCATCCACCTGCTCCAACACCCGCAAACCGCAGCAAGCCTGACCAGTCTGGTGAAAGAGTTTATTTCGAGCCAGACGGATCGGCCGGCCGGAGACATCCTCACCGATGTCCTCGGGGAACAGGCCATCAACACATCCAAACACTGGCTGACATCCACGATTATAGAGAATCTCCGTTCCCCGAAGATCAAGCAGCTGCTGGACAAGCTCATTGTCGAGAAGATCGAGCAGAAACTCCTCCATCATCCCATCGGCCCGTTAAAGGATATGCTGCCCGTGGATGTGCAGGTCTCGATGAATGACTACACCAGAACCAAAATCAGCGAACTGCTCATCCGCGAGGTGCCAACCCTTGTTGACTGCCTCAACATCAAGGAACTCGTCACCCAGAAGGTGGACAGCCTTGACCTGATGCGTCTGGAAAATCTTCTCATGTCCATCATGAAGGAACAGTTTAAATATATTAACCTGTTCGGCGCCCTGCTCGGTTTTCTGATCGGTCTGCTGAATCTGCTGTTTTTGCGGATGTAGGGGACGGAATTGCTGTAAGATGGGGGGGACCTTCCCCTGTTCCAGGTCGAACTGATGCAAAGAAAGACTCTTCCTTCCTTTGCATCAGTCCTGCGTCAAGTCAGACCTTGACGACTCTTTCCTTTACAACCCTGGGATGCCGATCGGGCCGGGAAGATCAGGGATACCGCATCCTGAAAGTGCAATTGCCATAAGCAAAACCAGTGTTACCAATATTAGATGTTTCATGACTACTCCATGTAAAAACAGAACGCCCCAGCTCGGGCGATGCAGTTCGGGTTGATATTGATTTTGACCGCAGCCGTGAAAACCTTCGGGCTCGCGCGTCGTTGTTGAGCGCATCGCGCGCTGCCATGCATCTGCCGGTCCACGTCCGTTGTTGCGGATTCTTACTGGTCTGGGGACAAGACAAGCCGGAAGCCGAGGTGGTCGTTGCGCCTATCCGGCCAGTACCACTGCCGATCCGCAGCCCGCACCCTTCGCGGGCTGTTGCTCCAGCTGCCGCCGCGACTGACGCGCCCCGCCCCTGACAGTGAACCCTGCGGGTTGTCCCGTGGCGAATTCAGATAATACGCATTGCTGAACCGATCCTGACACCACTCCAGAACATTGCCGAGCATGTCATACAGGCCATACGGGTTCGGTTGAAAAGCACCCACCGGCGCGGCAGAGTAGAATCGATCCGTACAGTCATGTTTTTTGCTCCAGCCGGCGTCACCGTCAGTCGTTTGATCCGTCACATTCCCATAGGTACAGGCCGCATCAGGATTATCCCCCCAGAAACGGCTCGTCCCGGTGCCTCCCCGCGCGGCATATTCCCATTCGGCTTCGGTGGGTAGGCGAAAGAGACTGCCCGTCTTCGTGTTGAGCCATTGCAGATACACCTGGATATCGTTCCAGCTCAGACAAACCACCGGGAAATCATCCGCCTGCTTAAAACCGACCTTATCCCAGTATCGACCGTTCACATATTCCCATGTCCTGGAACCATCCACCTCATGCATGGAATGACATCCCTCACTCCCGCCGTCATTGCGCTCCGCATCGGTTTTATAATCCGTACCCTGCATAAATTTGCGCCATTGCCCCACCGTGACCTCATAACGCCCCATCTGCACTGTATCCACGCAGACCTCATGTTGAGGCCCCTCATCTTCGGTGCGCCCTTTTTCAGTGACGGGACTGCCCATCTGAAAACAACCTCCCGGCAGGGTGACAAATTCTCCAACGAGATCTTGCTTTTTCTGCTCGATCTCAGCCCTCTGCTCAATGCGTACCCCAAGCGCCTGCACCGATGCAGCATCCGGCTCTATTGCCAGGGCCCGGGCATGATAGCCTCTGGCATTACTGAAACCGTTTCGCCCAAGCTCCACTTCGGCAAGAGCTATATATTTCGCCACAATACGGGCAATGCCCTTTCCGGCCTGCTCATTCTGATCATCCATCGCTAAAACCTGCTCATAACGCATCAGGGCATTGTTTTCAGCCGGCGAGGTCAGGCGGAGTGCCGCCAGATCGTCCTCGGCCAGATTCAGCAGACGGTGGATCTCCTCCTCCTGAGCCAGACCCTGCAGCTGCGCCTGCTCTTTGCCCTGTTCCGGAAGGACCGCCTCCGGCATCAGCGGCTGCGCAGCCGGTGGTGAAGGTTGAGGGGGAACCACCGGTGCGGACCCGCTCGGCGAATTCCCTTCGGAAGCAACAGGATCCGGCCTGTCCGCATCAGCCAGCAGGAAAAAGATGAGCACAGCCAGGGCCAAGGCCAACACCCCGCCGCCGATACCAATCCCCCTCAACAACCCGTCACAACTGCTGACCGCATCCGGGACCGGCGTCATGCCGCCGCTTCTCTTTTTGTCGATGATGATTTTTTCAGGTTTCAGCTGTGGGCCCATGTTCGTCGCTACGCTGCTCTCGTTTCTGCTTTATCGCTGCATCTCGGCATGTGGAAAAAAGATGCCTTCAGGGTGAACAGGATCAGTTTTCCTGTGACACATTATGGTAGAGTAAAGGATCAATACCTGATTTATCTCGATTCGCCAAGGGGTGAGCCGTGACTGTTTCAGGTGCGGTTTCTGGAAAGAGAAAAAG
>JBFFNY010000204.1:0-3940 GCA_041562955.1 Desulfurivibrionaceae bacterium
CCGTGAGTTCGGCGGCCTGCATAAATTCATGAACTGGGACCGCCCCATCCTCACGGACAGCGGCGGTTTTCAGATCTTCAGCCTGAAGGATCTCGCCAAGATCACCGAAGAGGGGGCCACCTTTAATTCCCATCTTGACGGGTCCAAACACTTCCTATCCCCGGAAAAGGCCATTGAGATCCAGGAATCCCTGGGGTCCGACATCATGATGGTGCTCGACACCTGCATTCCCTATCCGGCCACGGAAAAGGACGTGATTGACGCCACCCATCTCACCTCACGCTGGGCCAAACGGTGCCGGGACATACAGAACCGCGACACGGGCCAGCTCCTGTTCGGCATTGTCCAGGGCGGCATGTACCCCCATCTGCGGGAGATGGCCGTGGACCAGCTCCTTGAAATCGGGTTTGACGGGTACGCCTTAGGGGGCTTGTCCGTGGGCGAGCCACAGGCTGAGATGTACGATCTGACAGAACACGGGGCCGCGCTCCTGCCCAAGGAGTACGCCAAATATGTCATGGGGGTCGGCACCCCTCAGGACCTCGTGGAATGTGTGTACCGCGGGGTGGATATGTTTGACTGTGTCATGCCCACCCGTAACGCCCGCAACGGAATGCTCTTTACTTCAAAGGGCAGGCTTGTTATAAAAAATGCGCGTTATAGAACAGATCCGCTGCCGATTGATGAAAACTGTGACTGTTACACCTGTCGAAATTTTTCCAGGGCCTATCTCAGACATCTGCACGTCAGTCGGGAAATTTTGTCATGCCATCTGAACACCCTGCACAATCTTCACTATTACGTGAAATTGATGACCGACATCAGACAGGCCATTGACGAAGACCGGTTCCCTGAATTTCGCCGGGCATTTTATGCACAGCAGGAACAATAACCTGAACCAAAACCGTTTCAGTGTGCTCATAGCCACTCAAACCTATTGAAATATCGTTACAAAATCGTCACGCGAGTGGTCACACCGCGTGAACTCTGAGTACAAAAAATATTGGAGGAACATCAATGATCAGTTTAGCATTATCCGCCGCAGCAGCCCCTGGAGCCGGTTCCACCAGCGGTGCCATGATTCAGCAATTTGCCCTTATGGGAGCCATATTCGCTGTATTCTACTTCCTGCTTATCCGGCCCCAGCAGAAAAAAGTTAAGGCCCAGCAAGACTTTCTAGCCTCCCTGCAGAAAGGAGCTGACGTCGTCACCACCGGCGGCATTTTCGGCAAGATCACAGGTCTCACCGACACCGTTGTGACCCTGGAGATTGCCGACAACCTGCGCATCAAAGTGGCACGCCAGGCCATAACCCCGATCCCAAGTGCAGACGAAGCTTCCGGAAAATGTTCATCCGGCGGTTGAGGCATCACAAAAAAATAACAATGCAGTCTGCATTGCATAAAAAAAAGCCCCTTCTTTGTAGAAAGAAGGGGCTTTTTTTATGCTGAACTGCTCAACAAAGACAGATCTTAAACTGGACCGGTATGACAGGTTGAACAGCTCTTGCCCTTTGGCACCTGCATGGCTTCATGACAGGGCCAGCACCACTCCTTGTGGAAATCATTACCCATCCCGCTCTTATTCACCAGATCAAATTTCACACTGCCGCCGCCATTCGGATTAAGGTGACAGTTTGCACAGGGAACCTTGGCCTGATGTACATGATGGGGCAACATCACCGCCTGTTTCTTCCCCTCCACCCCAAAAACATCTTTGAGGTTCAGGGTCTCCGGGCCACTTCCTGCCGAAGCGGTGAGGGCGCAAAAAAAAGTCAGGACAGAAAGGCATAACAGAGCCGTTATTTTTTTCATGTTCAACTTCTCCATAAGCCGTGTAAATTACAGTATGCCCGAACCTTCACCTCAGCGGCATCAAGGGCAAAAAAGGCTGCAGGAGGATCCGTCGGCCCAAGGCTCTGGCGATACACCTTTGGCCCGGCGATCAACTCAATCCATTCGATATAATGTTCAGCCGTCATAGGGTGGTCCACTGAACCCACCTTGACCTGCCACCCCCCGTCCTTCTTTTCCACAACAGGGACATGTTTTTCCTGAGCGGCGTCCGTGGAATTTTCTGCCATCAAGACCATTTCCTGTCCGCAGCAGCGCAGCAGTCCGCCAGCCTGATGGACAACTTCAACGATATTCCCGCATTTTTCACATTTATAAATACCCATTCCTTCAGCCATATTCCTATCTCCTCTACACGTTGTAATTTATAGCCTGCGAATCAACACCAATTAGTAATCATTACTAGATAGGTTCTGTGCGTCAAGGCAAAAATTAATTTTCACATTGCCAGCTGTGACTGGCCCTCCTCAAATTATGAAAAAATCTTGGCCAAAACACCAGCTAATTCATCGATGCTATAGGGCTTTACAAGGGATGCGGCAAACCCATACTCCTGACAATGGGCCAGGATCGGATCATTGGAGTAGCCGCTGGCCACGACAACCTTGATCTCAGGGTCGATTTCCCTGACCTGAGTCACCGCCTCCTCCCCGCCCATACCGCCGGGGATGGTGAGATCCATAATAACACCATCAATGGCTAATGATGTACCATAACATTGCTGCACAAGATCGACAGCCTGTTCTCCATTCTTGGCCTCCAGGGCTTGATAACCAAGAAACTCGAGCATGCCCACCGCCACCTTCCGTACAATCTCCTCATCATCCATCACGAGAATCCGTCCGCCCTGCAGCGACACCGGTCCCACCGGTATTGCAGCGGCGGACTCAACCCCTGCAATACCAGGCAGGTAAAACGTGAATTCTGTGCCGACAGACGGCGTGGAAGAGACCTGAATAGTACCGCCATGCTTTTTAATGATCGAATGACACACGGCCAGCCCAAGGCCGCTGCCATCCGCCTTGGTAGTAAAATACGGATCAAAAACACTGCCCATGACACCAGGAGGAATACCTTCCCCCTCATCCCGAACGCTGATCTTGACATACGGTCCGTCAGCCAACCCATGCGGCAGATCTGGAGGAAGGACATTAACGCAACAGACATGAACCACCCCGCCCTGGGCCATCGCCTGTTTGGCATTGATAATCAAGTTTTGCACAACTTGACCAATCTGCCCCGCATCAACATCCACCATGAACAGATCATCGCTGAACTCGTAGCTGCAGGACACATTCGAACCGCTGAGAACAAAATCAGCCGAATCACGAATCAACGGCTCCACAGCAGCCACTTTTTTCACAGGGGCGCCGCCCTTGGCAAAGGTCAACAACTGCCGGGTCAGACTTGTCGCCCGCAATGAAGCCTTCTCGGCCTGCTGCAGGAGGTCAAAGGGTTTATCCTCTGGATGCATATAGCTTTGCGCCAGACTCAGATTCCCAAGTATGGCTGCCAACAGGTTGTTGAAATCATGGGCGATACCACCGGCCAAAACCCCGACCGCCTCCAATTTCCGGGCTTTCTGCAGCTCCTCCTCCTGTTTCAATTCATCCGTGACATCACGAAAGACGAGCACCGCACCGATTATTTTTGAATTCTGATCCCGGATAGGGGCACCACTATCGGCAATAGCCCGCCTGGTTCCATCCCGTGCCACTAATTCAACATCGCTCTCCAGGCTCAGAATCTCCCCGCAAGCATAAATGCTTTGCACAGGATCGACACTCGGCTCCTGTGTCACCTTGTTCACAAGATTAAAAACAGCAGAAACCGGTTGCCCGGCAGCCTCAGCCTGACTCCATCCGGTCAGCCCCTCTGCCACCCGATTCACCAGAACAACCCGACCGTCAATATCTGCAGTAATAACCCCATCACCAATGGAGCGCAGCGTTACAGCCAGACGCTCCTTCTCCTGGAGCAAATCCGACTGCCACTGTTTCCGGGCTGAAATATTGGTGGCGATCTCCATCCGCACCAGATGCCCGTCCGTCCAGCGAATCGCCTGATCCCGGCACTCGTACCATTCC
>JBFFNY010000205.1:0-3935 GCA_041562955.1 Desulfurivibrionaceae bacterium
GCGAAATTCCGTCCTCCTCCTCCTCCGTAATTTACGGGGCGTAGCGGATCTCTTCAATATGACGAATATCCAGATCATTCTTTCCATGGCAGCTGAAGGGTTTGAACTCTGTGACGCCAATCAGAAAACACCCCCAACGCTTATCAATGAGAGCGTAACCCTCATCGATCAAATTCGGGAGTTAAGCGGTGAAGATTTCACCGCCCATGAATACCAGGATCTTGTGGCAAAATTTGCCCCCTTTGTTGATCAAAAAAGTGTGGAGCGGATCACCCAGAAAAAACCAAAGGACATCCACATTCTCGTTGTTGATGATGAAAAGGTGAACCGTATCCTGCTGGTGGAATTCATCAAGTCCTTTCACCCCGACATCCAGATTACCGCTGTGGATTCTGCATCAGAGGCCATATTCCATTACCTTGGCGAAGACTTCGACCTTGTCTTTCTCGATATCATGATGCCTGAGGTGGACGGCAACCACTTCATTGCCATTGTTGACAAAAACCGTAAACTCGGGAATCTGACCTCCCCACCCAACATCATTGTCCAAACAGCGGTCCAGTCGCTCCCTGAGCTTCTGGCTCTTGTTCAGAAAGAATCCGTACTGGAAGTGATACGCAAACCCCTTCTTCGTGAGCGGATCTCCACCTGCATCGGACGCTACTGCACCCCGTTCCACTGAAACCTCCTAGGCCACCGGAAGCAGAACATCAACCTGTAAGACATCCGGCTCAGGTTGCTGAAAGTGCAGTTGTCCGCCATGGGCCTGAACAATCTTTTCACAGATAGCCAAACCAAGCCCACTCCCTCTGGTTTTACCGGTGAAATAGGGCTCTGCGAGCTGCTCAATTTCATCACCTTTATCGAAACCAGGATTGGTCACCCGAACACGGGCCCTTCCATCAACCAGGCTGCTCTCAAGGGTAACCCACCCTCCATCAGGCTGGGCCTCAATACTGTTTTTGAGCAGATTATCAATCACCTGACTGAACAGATCGCGATCAAGCGCAACAGCACCATGGCACCCCGGCGCAAACTGCAGTTCAATTCCACACGCCCGGCACTGAGACTCGCGCAGCAATACCACCTGCCCCAGGATCTGGTCCAGGCTACTGGGCTCCACATGCAAGGATAAGGGGCGGGAATAGGACAAGAGCCCTTCAACAATGGTGTTGGTTCGCCGCAGCGCCTCTCCCATGGCAGAGACCAGCCTCTCATGCTCGGCGTCAAGCCGCGCCTCCAGGCTGATACGCTGCAGACCAATACCAATCGCATTCAACGGATTCCGGACCTCATGGGCAATGGTGCCGGCAGCGCGCCCCAGGGTTGCATCCTCCTGTTCCCGGGCCAACACACGCTCAAACCGCTGTATTTCTTGAAAATACTGCTGCTGATATCTGTACAGCACGTAGGAAAGAAAGAGTGCGAAACTGCCAAGGATCGAGCCATACAGGAAGAAATCCTGCCACACCCTGGAAACCCGCTGGTCATAACGGGTGGTATCAAAACCAACCATGATTGCATGGCCGGCAACGGCAAGCTCTTCAACAACGAGACCCTGCTGCTTCTGGTCATAATTCTTCCCCGGATCTTTTATTTCTATAAAATTAATTTCCGGGGATGACGACAGATGGCGAAGAATTTCAGATAAGGCAAACTGTTGATGCAGTTTCGCAAATTGGCGGTCAGGAAAGCCCAGGATCACGGCCCCACCACCGGGAGCCGGCCAGGAGAAAAGGATCTCTCCAGTCTCGCGGTTCTGGACAAGGGGTATGGTCGGAGCTCCGGACGGATGGGCCGAATACCAACCGGATGGCCCCTGGATCAGGGAAGAATCCGCTCCCAGAATAGCCACGCCGGTGAGACTGTTCTCATCGGCAAAACTGGCCAATTCCGAGACGGAAAACGGTTCAAGACCATGAAGGTTGTTGAGAAAACGCGCCGTATTCGACAAAAACAAAACGACCGTGTCGTTCAATGCCTCTTCGGCCGCAAGACCCTGTTCAATCTGGCGATTTACCGTGCGGACCACCATATCACGATTTTCATGGAGATGCATATTCAGGGTATGACGCAGATGATAGACCTGCACCAGGGAATAGACCAATACCCCTCCTCCAAGCCAGGCCATAACCAGCAGGTTCACCTTCCACGACCAGACTTTTTTAACCGCAGACCTACTCTCCATGCTGTCCCTTATGATATCCACGTCCTGTTTGATGGCGAAAACGGGAGCGAACCCCTGTCTTGTCCTCACTCCCCATTCGCCTGCGCGGAAAGACCTCGTCCGCCTCAAAAACACCTGCATCCTCTTTGGCAAACGCTCCCCGGGCAAAGACCATCATCCCCTCAGCAAGACACCGGGGTAGCCAGACGGCAACCACCTTGACCTGCACACCATCCTCCCCATGAACCACGTCATGGTCCGCACGCCGTAAACAGTCTTTCTGGTTGCCAGGCATATCGCAGAGGACAAGATCCACCACGCCCTGCTCACGATCAATCCGGACAATATGCCCTTGAATATAATCGGCACAGGCAGGGGACACGGACAACCCCAGAAGCATGATGGTAATATATATAATTCGCAGATTCATCGTTACGTTATGACTGCAGTTCCTGTTTCATTTTCAAATAGGTTTCTTCATCAACTTCACCCTTGGCATAACGTTCCTGCAATACAGCCATTCCAGAAGGTTGTCCAGAAAACGGGCGATACAATAAAAAACGGGCACACCTTACCCCAAGAAAAATAATTCCTCCCCAAAACAAAAGGGAAAGCACCATCCCCAATGGGCCATTAAAGAAAAAACCAGATCCACACCAATAATTAGACTGAGATAACCAATGCATACCATGCTCCTCTGTTTCATTTATACTAAAAAAGAAGCCTTATTTATCATTATAAATAAGGCTTCTCAATCTCATTACTTTACACCCTTTTCAGTCTTACTATTATCCGGATGATGGTCACAGATCCCATTCCCGTCCGCATCGACAAAACGGGGGCCTTTGCCGTCCTGGCCCTGCGCACCGGGCCCCATTCCCCTGCCTGGCACTTGCTGACCTGCGCCCTGCAACTTATCACAGATACCGTCCCCGTCCTTGTCGACAAAGCCTGTCATCTGCCCCTGACCAGCACAACATCTGCCCTGCATCATGCGGCCCTTACCCATCGCGCCTGGCATTGCACCTTTATCGCCTGGCATTGCACCTTTATAATGATCACAGACACCGTCCCCGTCCTTGTCAACAAATCCTGTCATCTGCCCCTGACCAGCACAACATCTGCCCTGCATCATACGGCCCTTACCCATCGCGCCTGGCATTGCCCCCTTATAATGATCACAGACACCATCGCCGTCCTTGTCGACAAAACCAAGTCCCTGTCCCTTGCCAGCAACAGGACCCGTGCCGTCACCACCCGCAGCAGTCACCAGGGGTGCAGAAAAAAGAAGGGCTCCTAAAGCGATTCCGACAAGTGCAGTCAATACTGATTTCATATCTACTCCTCCATTTGAAAGTTCTAGATGGAAGAAGCCGACCCACCACTGAACGGATCGATTCCTCCCGCGTACATCTCTTCGTTGCCCATTTAAATTGCACCTAGCGTGCCAGCATATCAAGAGAGCTCAATAAAAAAAAGAAAACCATATAACATACGGAAAAAACGTTGTTTTAAACCAATCAAACAAGATATCCCTCACCCGATCAGGCCAATCCGGTTCCCCTTCGGGTCGACATTACAAGGGAGTCCTCGACAATAACGTCGAAAGAAGACTTGACACCAGACGGCTGAAACTCTACCTTTCACCGGAGAAGCAGAATCATCTGTACCGACTAACCTTTGCCTGAAAAGACGTCAATCATGGAACAACAGGACTACCGAGGCGATTGCTGAAAAGGGTTCAGGGACGTGCGGGCACGTCTTAAAA
>JBFFNY010000206.1:0-3917 GCA_041562955.1 Desulfurivibrionaceae bacterium
ATAAAAACAGCGTCTTGGTTAAAAATGCTCCGAGAGCAAAAAAAAATCGCTCAACAAACTCCACGCAGGAGTTATCTTTCTATAACCAGTCTATCGACATATTTCTAAAAAGCATTAATTTATTTTTAAAAAATTCTTTATTCCCTGAAAAAACCTCTTTCATTGCTAAAAGAACGGTTGATTGGTACATATTTCAAATACATTTTTTTTCATTCACTCACCGTGTTCCTTCAAGCAAAAAAACATGCTCACATCAAACAAAACGATCTACCTTGTGGACGGCAGTGCCTATATATACCGGGCCTACCATGCCATCACCCCGCTCACCAATGACAACGGGCTGCCGACCCATGCGGTCCTGGGCTTCATCAACACGCTGTTACGTATTTTAAAAGAAAAAGCACCAACCCACATGGCCATCTGTTTTGACATGCAAGGTCCCACCTTCCGCCATGATATGTGCGATACGTATAAGGCCAATCGCCCACCCATGCCCGATGATCTCTCCTGTCAAATCCCTTACATCCACAAGCTCAGCGAAGCGCACGGTATCCCGATCCTCAAGGAGCAGGGGATGGAGGCTGACGACATCATCGCCTCCGCAGCACGACTTCTCCAGCGCCAGGGTCATAAGGTCGTAGTCGTGTCCGGCGACAAGGATCTCCTCCTCCTTGCCGACACCACCATCACCAATTGGGAACCCATGAAGAATATCGTCATGGATCTGGAGTTCATTAAACAAAAATATAAAATCAACCCCGAAAATCTTCTCGACTATTTTGCCCTCATCGGAGACACGGCAGACAACATCCCGGGCATTCCGGGTGTCGGTCCAGTAACCGCCCAGAAGCTGTTAAACGAGTATGAGACCCTTGACAATCTCCTTGCACATCTTGATCGGCTCAAGAAATCAAAACTAAAGGAGAATCTCATTGCCAATGGCAAAATGGCCCTTCTCTCCCGCGACCTCATTCGCTTGAAAGAGGATGTGCCCGTACCCACGACCCTTGACGGTTATAAGATTCAAGAAAAAAACCAGAAACAATTACACGAACTGTACACCGAACTCGGCTTCTCCAAATTGCTGAAGGACTCCGAACCGGTTGCCGCCTTTTCCACCGACCAGTTCCACACGGTCGCCACCCCGGAGGAACTCATCCGCATCTGCACGCTGCTGGCGGAAAAGCCGTTCATGGTTCTGGACACAGAAACCACCTCCCTCAACCCCATTGAGGCCAGACTGGTGGGGATCTCGCTGGCCATTTCCGGAGATTCCGCCTGGTACCTTCCCCTCGGCCACCGGGATATCAACGAGGAGCTTCTGCCGGGCCAGCTCGAGTTTGACGCGGTTAAAGAGCATCTCGGGCCCCTGCTGGCAGATCCCGACATCATTAAAATCGGTCATAACATCAAGTACGACTACCGCGTTCTCCTCCATAATGATCTCCCCCTTGGCGGGACCTTATATGACACCATGCTCGCCTCCTATGTCATTGATCCGGCCAGGCGTTCTCAAAAACTGGATGATCTCGCCCTGGCGTTTCTGAATCTTTCCACGACAAGCTATAAGGAGGTTACCGGGGGCGACAAACGGGACAACAGCTTCAGTTATGTCGGGATCAAAGAGGCCACAAACTACTCCTGTGAAGACGCCGTGGCCACCTATCTGCTGTGGAAATATCTACACCCCATCATGGATGAGATGCAGGTGTGGAATCTTTTCACCGATCTGGAAACCCCGGTCATACGAGTACTGGCGGACATGGAAGAAAACGGCATCACCGTTGACCCGGAGATTCTCCAGGGGTTGTCAGAGGAATTTGCCGGAAAAATACAGGCGCTTGAAGGTTCCATCTACGCGATGACCGGGGAAACATTCAACATCAGTTCCCCGAAGCAGCTCGGCACCATTCTCTTTGAGAAACTGGGGCTCCCCCATGGCAAAAAGACCAAGACAGGCTACTCCACCGACGTCAAGGTCCTGGAGAAACTCGCCTCAAGTCACGAAGTGCCGGCCCTCATCCTTGAACATCGTTCCCTGTCGAAACTGAAATCCACCTATGTAGACAAATTGCAACTCCTCATTCAGCCGCAGACAGGGCGCATTCACACCTCCTTTAATCAATCGGTGGCCGCCACAGGACGACTGTCAAGCTCAAACCCCAATCTGCAGAACATCCCCATCCGCTCGGAAGAAGGGCAGCGGATCCGTGCGGCCTTTATCGCGCCACCAGACTCTGTGTTTGTCTCAGCAGATTATTCGCAGATTGACCTCCGCGTCCTGGCCCATTACTCCCAGGATGCGGCATTGCTGAAGGCCTTCCGCAACAATCAGGATATACATCGCCAGACCGCCGGGGAAATTTTCAGAATCCACCCCAGCCTGCTCACCGACGAAATGCGGCGGGTGGCCAAGACCATCAACTTCGGCATTGTCTACGGCATGAGCGCCTTTGGACTGGCAAGCCAGCTCAAGATCAGCCGCAAGGAAGCGCAAACCTTCATTGACCGGTATTTTGAGCATTTTTCCGGGGTAAAGCAATATATGCAGGACATTGTCGAGGAGGCACGCCAGCACGGATTTGTCACCACACTTCTGGGAAGAAGACGGGCACTTCCAGACATTAACGATAACAATAAAACACGGCGGGAATTTGCCGAACGCACCGCCATCAACACCCCCATTCAAGGCACCGCGGCCGACATTATGAAACAGGCCACCATTGATTGCGCAAACCTCCTGCATCAACACCAAACCGAGGCCAAAATGGTCCTGCAGATTCATGACGAGATCGTTTTTGAAATGGTTGAAGCTGAAGCGGAAACACTCACGCCGCTCATCAAGGAAGCGATGGAAAGCGCCTACACACTGGATGTCCCCCTCACCGTGAACATTTCAACAGGGACGAATCTTGCTAAAGCTTGATGAAATGAAATTAGTTGTGTACAAAGATGAGCTGTTTCAAGAAATTACAGCATGATCCGCTCAACCATCTCTTGCCCTGACATAAGGATACAATAATATGCTCGACTTCCTGCGCCGACAAGCCAAGTCACCCATCTTTCAAGCCATCATTGTTATGATCGTTCTCGTGTTTCTGTTCTGGATTCCTAAGATGGGCAGCGGCAACAGCCGTGATTCCATTGCCGTGGTGAATGGCGAACCCATCTCCTTCAGCCTCTATAACAGAGATTACAACCAGATGGTGGAGCGGATGCGGGAGCAGTTTCAAGGTAATTTACCCGCCGGTTTCATCGAAACCCTGGGGATTAAAGACCAGGTCCTGCAGCGGCTCATCCAGGACCAGCTGCTCCTGCAGGGGGGCAAGAAAATGGGTATCCATGTCTCGAACTGGGAGGTCCAGGAACAGATCAAAAAGCAGTCTTTTTTCCTCACTGACGGCGTTTTCAACCACAAAAACTATCTCAATATCCTGGACCAGAACAACCTCACCGCCAAAAAATATGAAGAGAGCCAGCGCATCGAGATTCTCGGCCAAAAGGTCACGGATGCCATCTCCACCTTCGCCACGGTGACCCCCTGGGAAACCACCACCCGCTTCCAGTATTACCTCAATGAAATAAAATTGAACTACGGCATCCTCACCGCAGACCTGTTCACTGATCAGGTTGAGGTCAATGAAGAGAAGCTTACCGCCTATTTTGCAGCGCAGCAGGAGGAGTACAAGACCGCTCCAGAGATCAAACTCAGCTACCTCAGCTTTAATCTCACCGATGCCATAGCGGAAATCCAAATTACTGATGCCGCCATCACCAGTTACTACGAGACCAATAAGGCCAGCTATTCCACCCCGGAACAACGCAAGGCCCGGCACATCCTTTTGAAAACAGACGGCACCAATGATGAAACCCAGAAGACAAAGGCCAATGAACTGTTAGCCAAAATTAAGGCGGGC
>JBFFNY010000207.1:0-3916 GCA_041562955.1 Desulfurivibrionaceae bacterium
AATAATCATATAATTAAAGACAACAATATCTCGGACTGCCATGACAGGAATTATTTCAGGGATATCTGGATCTTCAATATCAACCAGATCACCAATGCCTGCTGCAAGAGGGTCGCTTATATCCACCCAAAACCTCCGTTCGTATTTATGTTCGGACTGTAGTTAATCCGTATGCTAAAATGCTCATTATTATTTTTCATCCCTCTCCAGTTCCGGAGAAGTCAGAATACCGTAAACACTGGTTTCCATGAAGTCAAGGCGTACTCATTTTTTACCTTGGTCCCTATAAACTTCTTGAAGATTTCTTTTTTTTACACCATGATACATTTTCTTTTCAGGTGGACCCAGATGAGTCTTTCTCCGTACCGTTCCTGAATTTCAGGCTAAATCTACATTATAATACACGCTCCTCCTAGATTATAACAAAAACAGCATAGCCTTTTTTTAAACCACTGCAGATTAACCCGCTCCCCCACCGCTTCTCATGCTCTCCACTCCCTCTTTTTTCAATTTAAAGGATTTCAGTTTTGCAGAAGTCTTCACGGACCACGAACCCGTCTGGTCAGCCCTGCATAACCTCAAGTCATTCTTGAATGATTTCACCTATCCGGATTATTCCAATATTTTTTCTAAAAATGGTGAACCTTTAACCAAGACCGTTGTCATTCATAATGAGACAATCTACACCGGGGATGAGGTTGATATCGTTTTCGGTGATGCCCCCAAGGGGCAGCTCCTGGTAACCAGAAACGGGCAACCCCTGGCCGGCGCTTCAGTACTTATGGGTGGCTCTGTTTTTATGGGACGTCAAATTTCAATCGGCAAAGGAGTCCTGGTTGAACCTGGCGCCATGATTTCATCGCCAACGGTGATTGATGACCGGTGTGTAGTCCGTCAGGGTGCCTATGTCCGGGGTTATTGTCTCTTCGGCAAACAATGTGTCATCGGCCATGTCAGCGAAGTAAAACATTCCATTTTTTTAAATGATGCCAAGGCCGGCCATTTTGCCTACCTCGGGGACTCCATTATCGGCACCGGAGCCAACCTTGGTGCTGGAACAAAACTTGCGAATCTGAAATTCACCTCAGGCAATGTTTTAATTAAAACTCCGGAGTCCACAGTGGATTCAGGGTTACGTAAATTCGGCGCGATTTTAGCGGACGGGGTCCAGACAGGATGCAACAGTGTAACCAACCCCGGAACACTGATCGGCCCGCGATCCATGATTTTACCGAACACCACAGCCCCTTCCGGGCTGCATAAGGGCACCTCTATTATTCGAGGCTGAGCAACAGCAGGAACAGGAAGGGGGCAACCCCCATTTTTCAACTCACAGACGAGGAACATATGTACATGCGCAACCAAACCATTATTTCAACACTTTGCGGCCTGGTTCTCTTAACAGCAAGCTTGAGTTATGCAAATGACGGGGATAAAATTCTCGTCACAGCGGGGAATGCCACCCTCACGCAGTCCGATTTTGATGAAATCCTGGTCGGCATGCCGCCCGAACTCCAACAGATGCTGGACGCAAAACCTGAACTGAGAACTGAAATGTTAAGCAAATGGGCCGATTACTCTATTTTAGCCCAGGAGGCAGAGGCGAAAGGATTCGGCGAAAAAGAGACAGCCCTGCGCAAGATCAAAGAAATTCGTGATCGCATCATGGTCCAGGAACTCATCGAAAGCCAGATCGCGCAGACCAGTGTCACGGATCAAGAGATTGAAGAATACTACAATACCCATCAGAGCGACTATCCCGTACCAGAACAAGCACGGGTACAACACATCCTGGTCCATGTGAAAGACTTTAACAATATTGAAGAGGTTGACCTTGCGACCAAGAAAATAAAAGAGATTCAGGACAAGCTGCAGGGTGGGGAATCCTTCACCCTTCTTGCCCAGCAATATTCCGATGACTCCCGCACGAAGGTGGTCGGCGGCGATGTCGGTTTCTTCGGCAAGGGCGAAATTGAGCAGCCTTTTGAAGACGTGGCCTTTACTGGACCAATCGGTGAGGTTTCCAGTCCGGTGAAAACCTCCATTGGTTTCCATCTCATCAAGGTTACCGAACGCAAGGAAGCCGGTGTCTCCCCCTTTGACAAAGAGAAGGAAAATATCCGCATGCAGCTGGTGGAAACCAAGAACAGCGAGCGGGTCGAAACCTTACTCACCAATCTCAAACAAAAATACGAAGTAACGATTCACTAAAAAACAACAGGCCGAAACTACAAAAAAGGGCGCAGAGGTCAAACCTCTGCGCCCTTTTTTTATTGAACGCTGAACCGGTCCAGCAGCGTTACACCCGGAGGTTACGACACCTCATCCGTCTCCAGGACAAAATTCACCCGATAGGTGGTGAGATCCACCTGAGCCACCCGGACCACCACCAGATCGCCAAGCTGGTACCTCGCCCCGGTACGCCGTCCCACCAGACGATGCATTTTTTCCTCAAAGAAGTAAGTGTCGCCCGGCAGATCATCAATGGCAACCACACCACTCACCATCATATCGAGCTCCACGAACATCCCCCAGGAGGTCACCCCTGAAATAACACCGGGGAAACTGTCGCCAATATGTTGGACAAGATAACGCGCCTTGAGACGATTGCTGATATCACGCTCCGCCTCCACCGCTACACGTTCCCGCGTGGACAGGAACTCTCCCATCTCCACGAGATGCCCTTTTTCCTTGGCGCTCTGTTTGGTGCCGCTCAACCACCCCGCCAGGGCCCGGTGCACCTGCAGATCAGGATAACGCCGGATAGGAGAGGTGAAATGGGCGTAGAAATCGGCCGCCAAACCAAAATGACCGACATTTTCAGGGCTGTACCGCGCCTGTTTCATAGTGCGCAGGAGAAGATTGTTCACCACAAATTCCCGCGGCGTATCCCGCGCCAGATCGAGGATCTGATTAAACCATTGGGCAGACGTCGGGGGATCAGTGGGCATGGGCGAGATAAAATTAGAGGCGAACTCGGCAAAGGCTTCAATCTTCACCGGATCAGGGGTGTCATGGATACGGTAGAGAATGCCCACGCCTTTTGAGCCCAAATGTTCTGCCACGGCCTCGTTGGCCGCCAACATGAATTCTTCAATCAGCTTATGGGCCTCATTCCGTTCCCGCCGGAACAGGGAAGACACCTGATCGTCGTCCCCCATTATAATCTCCACCTCAGGCATTTCAAAACCGATGGCTCCTCTGCTGAAACGGCGTTTATTCAGCAGTCTGCCCAATTTTGCCATGCGTGTGACCGGTTCTCCAAGCTCCTCGATAACCTCGGAAGGCTCAAGGGTCTGGGCAATCATGCCCCACACATACTCATAGGTTAAACGGTGGCGACTGCGGATAACACTGCGGCAGAAACGGGATTGAACCCGTTTGCCCGTTGCATCAAAATCGAGGATGGCGCAAAAGGCGTAACGATCCTCATCGGGATTGAGACTGCACAGACCGTTGGACAGCCGTTCAGGCAGCATGGGAATCACTCCGGAGGGGAAATACACACTGGTCCCCCGCTCATACGCCTCACGGTCGAGGGGAGAACCCGGTTGCACATAATGACCCACATCAGCGATGGAGACATAGAGCCTGTAGCCACCAGGAGTCTCCTCCACGCAAACGGCATCATCAAAATCCCGGGCAGTAATCCCGTCAATGGTGACATGAAAGACATCGCGCAGATCCTCACGGCCCTCCGTCACCTCAACCTTATCGGAAACACGGGCCACCTGATCCAGCACATCCTGGCTGAACTCATGGGGCAGATTATAGGTCCGCATCACCATCTGCATCTGCACCTTGCCGGAAGACGGGTCACCCAGCACCTCGATCACTGTCCCGACGACCTGCATGTCTTCAGGGGAATACTCACCGAGGGTGACCAGCACCGCCTCGCCATCCTTGGCGCCGAGCA
>JBFFNY010000208.1:0-3916 GCA_041562955.1 Desulfurivibrionaceae bacterium
AAACATGAACTACATGTTGACTCATATGCAACCAGAGTGCCACACAGACAAGACTCTCCAAGAGAGACATATAAAAAGAATAAAAAGAACCTGGCGCATAAACAGACACGCCATTGAAATAAAAGGTTGCCGCTCAGGACAAGGGCAACGCGCCGCCATTGTTTTAGGCAACACATAAAAAATGACGAACCATTACAAACCGGATGAGATTAAAGTCAAACCCAGACATTAGAACTGACTGTTCCGCTCTCAGCAAAAACAAGAACCCGCAATTCCTTTTTCAACAACCCCATATCCACACCGAGATGATATGGGCTGCTCTGCTTCAAAGAGGACACCCCCATGTTTGTCCCGGAACAAAGAGGTATACCTTTGGCCTCATAGTTGCTATATTTAAGGGCTGACTCTCGCAACGAGTGCAAATGACTCCCCTTAAATCAAGCATGGCCAATGAAAAAACAGCATCCCGAGGAAAAAGCCGCCCCTGCCGCCGAGAGAACACTCATAGGCTGGCGTGAATGGCTTTCCGTACCTGATCTTGGAATTTCAGCCATAAAGGCCAAAATTGATACGGGAGCGAAAACATCGGCAATCCATGCCTTTGAAGTGGAACCGTTTCATAACTCAACAAACGGCATGGTTCGTTTCAAAATCCATCCTTTACAAAAACGCACCGATATCATACTGACATGCGAAGCACCGATTGCTGACCGACGCATGGTCACAGACTCAGGCGGCCATAAAGAAATGCGTTACGTCATTCGTAACAATATTGTCATTGGCACCATTATAAAACAAATAGAAATTACCTTAACAGACCGAGACTCCATGATGTTTAGAATGTTGCTGGGACGCAGTGCCATGGCCGGAACCTTTACCGTCGACCCTGCCCGCTCATACTTGCTGGGAGTTCTCCCCACAAAACAGTATCTCCCTCAGGACCCACTATGAAAATTTGCATTTTATCCCGCAACAAAGACCTTTACTCGACAGGCAGACTTCTGGAGGCCGGTGCCGAACGGGGGCATGACATTCGGGCCATTGATCCGCTGCGCTGCTACATGAACATCACCTCACACAAGCCGTCAATCCACTTTAAAGGTGAACCGCTGGAGGGGTACAGTGCGGTTATCCCACGCATTGGTGCATCGATAACCTTCTACGGCACGGCCGTTGTCAGACAATTCGAGATGATGGGCATCTATAGTGTGAACGAGTCCGTGGCCATATCCCGCTCCCGCGACAAGCTCCGCTCACTGCAACTCCTGGCCCGAAAGGGTATTGGCCTGCCGGTGACGGGGTTTGCCCATTCAACTCAATACACGAATGACCTGATCAACCTCGCAGGTGGTGCCCCGCTCGTGATCAAGCTGCTTGAGGGAACCCAAGGGGTTGGTGTTGTGCTCGCGGAAACCCAGAATGCCGCCGAAAGTGTTATTGAGGCCTTCCGAGGCCTTAAGCAAAACATCCTCGTCCAGGAATTTATCAAGGAGGCAAATTCCCAAGACCTTCGCTGTTTTGTGGTGGGCAACAAAGTTGTTGCAGCGATGATTCGCACAGGCCGGGAAGGGGATTTTCGCTCTAATATCCACCGCGGCGGTACTGCTGAGAAAGTTAAAATCACCCCGGAGGAACGGTCCACAGCGGTGCGAGCGGCCAAAATACTGGGGTTGAATGTCGCCGGAGTAGATATCTTACGGGCGAACCATGGCCCTGTGGTGATGGAGGTTAACTCCTCTCCCGGCCTGAAAGGTATTGAACAGGCATCGGGTATGGACATTGCAGGGATGGTGATCGACTTTATTGAAAAAAATGCCCAGCACGGCAAAAACAAGACACGCGGCAAAGGATAAGATGCGGCCCCCATTCATCGTTGGTGAGACAACAATCCAGGCCGGTCAGCGGAAAACCGTTGACCTGGCCATTGCTCAGCTCTACAGCCGTACGCCCATGGGTATGCCGGTTCATGTGATCCATGGCAAAAAAGAGGGGCCCACCCTCTTTGTCAGTGCCGCCATCCACGGTGACGAAATCAACGGTGTAGAAATTATCCGGCGATTACTCGGGCTCAAACTACTCAATGCCATCCACGGCACCCTCATCGCCATTCCCATTGTCAACATCTACGGTTTCATCAACTGCTCACGATACCTGCCGGACCGCCGGGATCTGAACCGTTCTTTTCCAGGCAACCACAAGGGTTCACTTGCCTCCCATCTTGCCCGAGTCTTCATGGAGGAGGTGGTGTCAAAATCCACCCACGGTATTGATCTTCACTCCGGCTCCAATCACCGCATCAACCTACCGCAAATCCGCGTCAGCCTTGACTGCCCGGAGACCGAGCGCCTAGCCAAGGCCTTTGGGGCCCCGGTCATCATCAACTCTCGACTGCGGGACAGCTCCCTGCGGGAGGCTGTGGTGGACATGGGGATCCCCATGCTGCTTTATGAGGGAGGCGAGGCGTTACGCTTTAATGAGCCAGCCATCCGGGTCGGACTGAAGGGGGTCCTGGCTGTCATGCGTGAAATCGGCATGCTGAAAAATAGACGCCCCAGAAAAAAAGCCCCCATCAAACCGGTTATCGTCACCTCAACCTCATGGATACGGGCTTCCAAGAGCGGCATCCTCCAGCATATCGCCCAGACCGGCAACTCCGTTGCCAAAGGGGATATTGTTGCCTATATCGTTGACCCCTTTGGAGATGATGAGAAAGAAAAAATCATCTCACCATTAAACGGCATGGTCATCGGCAACCTCAACCTGCCCCTCGTCCACAAGGGCGACGCCCTCTTTCACATTGCATCCATTGATAACCAGGAAACCCTGGATGGATTAAGTGAAAGCCTCCAGGACGGCGACTTCATCCGCTAACAGCGGTAACTCCACAGCAGCTCAAATCAACACAAGAGAGGTCAACTCATTCTGTCAGCAACGGTACTTCCCCCTGTCGCTGTGGAAAACCTAGCGGCTATAGCGCAGAATCTGACCGCGCAGAAACGGCTTTTCCAGATAATCCACATCAACAGGCTTGCTCTGACTATGTGAATACCCCAGGCGAACCATTTTTTTACTGAAATGAGCATGATTTCCCCGTCCTGGATCAACCAGAATCACTTCACAGAGCGGCTTTGCATGCTGATCAATAAAACCGGACAGGAGTTCAGCATGATCCCTTTCATACAGGAGATCACTGCCGACAATGAGATCAAATTCACCAAGACCGCTGTCTTCGTCACCCCAGCCGGTGAGAACAAAGGGTATCGCGTCACCCTTATTCAGCGCCACATTTTCCACAAGAAACGGTTCAGCGCCGGGATGATAATCTGTGGCGGTAATATCGGCATGACGATGATTCAACACCAAACTGGCCAGACCGATCCCGCACCCGACCTCCAGAATACGTTTGCCGGCAATATCGAAGTCAAACAGCAAATGGGCCAGAACCTCACTGGACTGCCAGACAACGCCGAATATCGGCCAAGTCGCCGATGAAATTCCTATTTCTGCAGCAACACCGTCGACATCCAGATATTGCTGCTTGTCGCGTAAGGTTCGGACATGAATATCCACATCACCAAACTCCATGGTTTGATATCGAACACGTAAGGGGTGCATAGAAGACCTCGAGATTGCGAAGAAGTCGGACAGACACCCAAAAGACGGCTCAAAAAAACAGCCCAGCCATTTTCCAGGAAACTGATCCGGCAACATCAAATTTGTCAGCTTTGCCGGATATATTTCCGGCAACAGCGGCATATTCGCTCGTTCTCATTACGAGAGATATCGAGAGCGCCAAGGCCCATGGGATTCAAACCGACCGGAGTGAACCGGCCCAGTGAATCAAAGAATATGGTGAAAACCAAAGAAGAGAAGACAAAAAAGGATTTGCTTGGCCAGGAAAGAGCTGTACCCATCC
>JBFFNY010000209.1:0-3907 GCA_041562955.1 Desulfurivibrionaceae bacterium
ACAAGGATCCACTGATACAGGAACAAGGTCAGGGGAAAGGAGCGACAGGTGTACAGCAGGACACCAGCCCCGATGAGAGCTGGCGCAACCTCGAGAAACCAGGTGAGCTGGTCCTTAGGATGCAGCCCGGACCAGACGAGAACAACCACATACACCAGTATCAATATCTTCTTCATGGAGCCCCCCTGTAAACCGACCCTAGGTAATGGGATCGGTCTTTCGCCCAAACATGCGAATCACCACAAGCCCCAGCTCATACAACACCAGCAGAGGAAACACCAGGAGCAAGGTGGACATGAAATCCCCAGCCGCGAGGAGAAAGGAGACCACAGCAATCGCGATATAGAAATATTTACGCTGGCGGGAAAAATAGAGTTTATCCACCAGCCCCGCCTTGGACGCCATCACCATGAGAAATGGAATCTCAAAGGACAGACCGAAGGCCAGACCGGAACGGGCCACAAAGGAGAGATAGGAATCAAGTTTTGGCATGGCCGTTAGATTCTCGCCGGTGAAACTCATGAGATAGGTTAAGGCCCGCGGCATCACCGCCACATAGGCAAAGGCCACACCAAAACCAAAAAGAAAGGTGGCCCAAAACACAACCAGCAGACCAAAACGTTTTTCATGGCGGTGCATTCCCGGTGAGATAAAGCCCCAACCCTGATAGAGAATCACGGGAAAACTTGCCGCAACGCCGACAAGGACCGAAATCTGCAAATAACTCACAAAGGCCTCGGTGAGATTCGTATAGACCAGAAACTCCAGATCAGGACAGGCGCGGAACAGGGGCGCGACAAAAAATCGCGCCAGATCCTTGGAGAAAAAATACGCCACACCGCTGAACACCGCCATGGCCGCAAAAGAAATAGTCACGCGCCGGCGCAATTCGACCAGGTGGCCCTGGAAATGACTGGCTAAGGGGCTCACAGTTTGTCGTGCTCCACCACCGTATCCGGCTTAGCCTCTTCTTCATCCTCAACAACAGGTTCGACTGCGGGTGCTCCCGCGCTGTCCACCACAGGATCCTCCAAATCAGCCACGACGTAGTCGCTGGACGCCTTCTTAAAATCAGGCAAGCGGATATCAAGCTCCCCCAGCGGAGCTGCAATTTCCCGCAAGGACTCTTTTTCCTCGGACAACTCCTCATCAAGGCTCTCTTTCAACGAGTTCGCCGCCTTCTTCAGCTCTAAAATCTGCTTGGCCACCGTCTTGGCAAGACCAGGCAGCTTATCCGGCCCGACAACAATCAGAGCCAATCCCATAATCAATATTAATTCAGGAAGTCCTATTCCAAACATTATAGTATCTCTATTTTATTAACGTTTAAGACTTGCAACTCTGCACGGAAGTCCGGGCCATTGCCACCTGCGCCAGCGGGTATTGCATGAATCACCCCGGCTCGTCACAAAAAACATTTCATCAGGGCTATCATAAACCGTGAACCGTAAACCGTAAACCGTAAACCTTTCCACTCTGGCATATTGACTTTTCATATCCGGTTGACTATCTTTGGCAGGTTTGTCCGCCTAACAAGAGACTCATTTAGCAATTTAAAACAGCCCATCAGACCTAAGGTCTGTCGTATAATTTCAGGAGAAGAGATCATGGCCAACGTTGTTATCGTAGGAACCCAATGGGGAGATGAAGGAAAGGGGAAGGTCGTTGACCTGTTAACCTACCATGCTGACTATGTCGTCCGTTTTCAAGGTGGCAACAATGCGGGACACACCTTGGTGGTGGAAGGTAAAAAATATGTTTTTCATCTGATCCCTTCAGGCATCCTTTACGAAAACAAACAATGTTTAATCGGCAATGGTGTTGTCCTTGACCCTGCGGTCCTGCTCTCCGAGATGGAGGAGCTCAACGCCCAGGGGCTGCCGGTAACCCCGGCGCGTTTCACTATTTCAGAAAATGCCCATCTGATTATGCCCTACCACTGCGCCCTTGACGGTGCCAGTGAAGCAAACAAGAAGGACGGCGCCAAGATCGGCACCACCGGTCGCGGCATCGGCCCCTGTTACGGCGACAAGATTCTTCGTTCCGGAATTAAATGCGGCGACCTGCTGGACGTCGATCTTTTCAAGGCAAAACTTGCTGAAAATGTTGCTGAGAAAAGTGAAATCATGACCAAATTATACGGCGGCACGCCTTTTAATTACGATGATATCTACGGTCAATACATGGAATTTGCTGAACGGCTGGCCCCATTCATGGGGAACGTCAGTGTTAAACTCGACGAAGGACGGAAAGCGGGTAAACATATCCTCTTTGAGGGTGCCCAGGGCACCCAGCTGGACATCGATCACGGCACCTATCCCTTTGTGACCAGTTCAAATGTTGTGGCCGGAAACGCCTGTACCGGATCCGGCTTCGGCCCCGCCCATATTGACGCGGTGATTGGTATCCTCAAGGCGTACACCACCCGTGTCGGCGAAGGCCCCTTCCCCACAGAGCTCTTTGATGATGTGGGTGCCGGTATGCAGCAGCGAGGCGGTGAGATCGGCGCGACAACAGGCCGCACCCGTCGTTGCGGGTGGCTTGACGGTGTGGTGGCCAGCGATGCGACCCGCCTGAACGGGGTGACGGGTCTTGCCATTACCAAGCTTGATGTCTTAAGCGGCATGGACAGTCTGAAAATTGCCACGGCCTACGAGCATGAAGGCACCAAATACCACGCCATGCCGGGCAACATCAGAAAGGCCCAGGCCGTTAAGCCGGTTTATGAAGAAATCCCAGGCTGGAAGGAAGACATCACCTCTGTACGCTCTGTGGATGATTTACCGCAGCAGACCCGTGATTATGTCAAACGCATTGAAGATCTCACTGAGACGCCGGCCATGCTCCTTTCTGTCGGTCCTGATCGAGCTGAAACCATGCTGCTTGACAACCCGTTTGAAAAAAAATAGGCGGCACGCGTCACAGCCCCTCTGCATAAAAAAAGGTGATGCCATTGTCATGGCATCACCTTTTTTTTATGCAGATCCCGGTTCCAGTGTTATTTTGAAAAAAACACCTTCACTTTTCCCAACCTTTTCAGTATCTTAATTTCTTATCAGTATCTGAGTGCGGACATAGCTCAGTTGGTAGAGTACAAGCTTCCCAAGCTTGGTGTCGCGGGTTCGAATCCCGTTGTCCGCTCCATTCTTTTCAATGTATTCTCCGTTCAACCAGCCGATCTCCGCCCATCACATCACTCATATTCACCGCAATATGGGCCAGCATATTCGGCATACTTGCCGCACCGGCCGATGTTTTTATCCGGGGTACATTAAAAATCGACAGAAAACGCATCGGCAGCGACACATCGGGATGATCCATGAGCTGATCCATGACCTGACTCAGATACCATACCGTATTGCCGGTATGGACATTCACCACACGCAGGGAGACATCGACCCGGCTCCCGCCCAGCTGGCCCCCTCCCATACCATAATTTACCCGGCCGGCCACGACCAGATCAGCCCCCAGCCTCCGGCCAATAGACAGGGCCTCTTCAATATCGCCATAATATTTATTTGAGGTTTTAACCGTATGAAAGGTCTGCTTACTGAGGAAAACCTCATGAAAGAGCAACCCCACCCGTTCACCATATGCAGGATCCATCTCAGCGGGAACCTGAAAGGGTAAAACAAGGGCAGAACCCTGGCGGTACTCCCCCCCCATGGGATAGATATGCACAACCGGCGCACCGGTACGTACATCCACATGGTCAGGTCTGCGCGTCCCACAACCAACGCAAAGAACCGAAACCGAAAGTAATAGTATGAAATAACGCATCCCCACCACCTCACCGTTCATAGGCTGAAAGCTGCATATCTGTAAAGGTGCCGCTTTCAGTGAGCAGATAATTAATATTACGACTGCGCTGCAGCTCCATTCCAGCCACGGACAACACCTCTTGACT
>JBFFNY010000210.1:0-3886 GCA_041562955.1 Desulfurivibrionaceae bacterium
CACCCGCAAACTCACCCATACACCTTTTCACCCTTCCCTCCTGACCGTCAACACCTCTCTTTTTTTATCCACACCTTATAATAAAGCTATGTTTCCACGTTTTTTTTTTACTATAATAACTCTACAATTTTGAAGACTTAACCTTCGGCACTGGAAATCCCCACAGATTTCTGGCCCTAAGACAGGACCCCACTCCATGCAAAAGATTCAAAACAACATCATATCAACCCTCTTCGCATTATCCGCCATCCTTCTCCTCTCTCCTCCGGCAACGGCAGCGGAACTACAAGTGGCCGCAGCCAATTCAACCTGTGCCGCCCTCAAGGAAGCGGGCGAAATTTTCACCCGGCAGCAAGGGGTGACCATCCATTACACCTGCAAATCTTCCGGTCTCCTGGCCAAGGGCTTAGAGACGGATTACATCACCGCAGACTACTACATCTCTGCCAGCCGGAAATGGATGGATGAGTTAGTCGCAAAGGGATTCATTGCTGCGGAAACCGTGACCCCCCTCTGGGAAAACAGGATCATCGCCGCGGCAGCAGACCATTCAGCCATTGAGCTACAGAGTTGGGAGGACCTTGCCAGCCCTAAGGTAACGACTATTGTAGTCGGGGATCCCAGCACCACGCCCCTTGGACGGCAGTTCAAAGTGGCCATGGAGGCACAGGGGTTATGGGAGCAGATCAGATCCAAGATTACCATAAAACGCCATCTCTCGTTGACAAGGGAAGCCCTCCTCACGGCCGACCAGACCACCATCGGCATTCTCCTGCCAACCACGCTCGGGCACGGGCTCAAACCCCTCCTCGACCTCCCGAGAGAATGGCATGAACCCATCCGCTATTACGCCGGACCATTGGCTAACAACAGGAACAAAGAAGAGACCGCCCAATTTGCTGCGTTTCTGAGCAGTGAGACCGCAAAGGCAGTGTTCCGCAAAAAAGGGTACCTCATTCTCCCCTGAGTCCAGCCCGACAAACGGCCCCGAGTATAGAGTTTAAATATGATCAAATTTCGTCACTACCCCCTATTCTGGAGACTTGCCATACCCATGGTGCTCATTACCATGGTCTGGGTCGCGGTAATTGCTCTGGCCGCCGTCGGCATGAAAAAGTCCCAGAACCAGGCCCAGGATCTGTATACAACGAATGTAACCATTGTTCTACAGCTCCAGACCTTGTGGAACAAATTCTCTGAACTTGACCGCTTATTATTTATGCATGTCGCCTCTGCAGATGGACACCAGATTCTCGCCTTAAGTGAAAAAATCCATGCGCAACAGACTGATATCGACGCTGACTTTCAGCTTTTGAAAAATATCATTGTGACCTCCCATGACCACTCCTCTGCTGATTTTTTAAATTCACACAAAGCGTATAAGCAATATATGACGCAAAGCATGGAGGTTCTTCGTCTGAGTGAAGATTTTGAAAAACTTCCCGCCTTTGAAATGATGCAGGAAGTAACCACCACAATCAAACACCCTCTGGGCCTGGCCATTGCCAATATCATGAACAAGGAGTTTGAGTTCATGGAGCAGAGCTATGCCGCGTCACAACATATTTGGCAAAAAAACATTGTGACCCTTGTCGTGACAGGGGGGGCCACGTTCATCATGACCCTGTTTTTTTTGTATTGGGCCGTCAAGAGCATTACCCACCGGATGGGTCTGGTGGCGGCCTATGCGGACACCCTCAGAAAAGGCGACTGGTCTGCACGGATAGATACGGATGACCATGATGACGAAATAGCTCGTCTCGGCCTTGGACTGGCGGCAATGGCCGAAGGAATCCAGCAGGCGACAACGTTACGGCAGGAGAGTGAAGACCAGGTGAGACTCCTGCTCAACTCCACGGCTGAAGCGATATACGGAATCAACATTGAAGGTCGGTGCACCTTTGCCAACCAGGCCTGCCTGCAGAGACTGGGTTATGAATCAGACCTGGAACTCATAGGCCAAGACATCCATGATTTAATCCACTACGCCTATCCCGACGGAACCCCTTATCCCCTTGAAGAATGCCCTATTTTCAAATCACTCTTCACCGGGCAGAAAGCACATCAAGACAACGAGGTGTTATGGCGCAAGGACGGCACCAAGTTCAGAGCCGAATACCGTTCACATCCCATTCTAAAAAACGGTAAAGTGGTTGGGGCAGTGGTCTCCTTTCTTGACATAACGGTCAAAAAGCTCACCGAAGAGGCCTTACACAAGAGCCATAATTTATTAAATGATGCCCAGGAAATCGGCCATGTCGGCAGCTGGGAATGGAATATCAGTGAAAACACAATCCATTGGGCGAATGAAACCTATCGAATCTTTGGCTTTGCCCCGCAAGCGTTCGAGGCAACCTACGACCTCTTCCTGGAAAGAATCCACCCGGCAGACCGGCCTCTAATAGAACAGGCTGTGCAGGATACCCTTGCCGGAAAGGGGCCCTATGACGTCAACCACCGTATTAGTCTACCAGACGGTTCAGAGCGTATAGTGAACGAAAAGGGTAAGGTGTATTACGATGCAACCCTAAAACCCATAGCCATGATCGGTACGGTTCAGGACATTACAGACATAAAAAACATAGAAAACGACCTCCGCACCTACCAGGAAAAGCTGGAGGTACTGGTGGCTGAGCGGACTGCGGAACTACAGACGGCAAAAGAAGAAGCAGATAAGGCCAACCAGGCCAAATCGCTTTTTCTCTCCAGCATGAGTCATGAATTACGGACGCCCCTTAATTCCATCTTAGGGTTCGGGCAATTACTGTTTACGGATGAAAAAAAACCTCTCGCCCTTGAACAAAAAAAGCAGCTGCAGAAAATCATCAAATCCGGACGCCACCTCCTCAGCCTTATCGATGATGTCCTCAATCTGTCAAAAATTGAAGCCAATGCCCTGGAGATATCCATTGAGCCGGTTGACGCCTATGCGGTCCTGCTCGAGACCATCGAACTGGTCCAGGAGACAGCGAAGGAGCATGAGATCAAAATTTCAGCAGAGAAGCCGGACAACACCATTTTCATCCATGCGGATAACACAAGATTCCGCCAGGTCATCCTCAACCTGCTCTCAAACGCCATCAAATATAATCGGCCCGGCGGGTCCGTACACCTTTCCTGCGAAAAACGGGACAGCAGGACCAGGATCACCGTGCGTGACACCGGCTATGGTATATCCAGCGAGAAATCACTCCAGCTGTTTGAGCCCTTTAACCGGCTCGGCGCCGAGACCTCGACAATTGAAGGAACCGGCATTGGCTTAACCATCACCAAACGGCTGGTGGAACTCATGGCGGGTCACATTGGTTTCGAGAGTGATCCGGGCAAGGGCTCAACCTTCTGGGTGGACTTTCCCATCACGCAGGCGCCCGGGGGAGATCAACCCTCGTTCACACCGGCAAAGCCAGCCGCTCCGGCATTGCCGGAGGGGGAATATACCATTCTCTACGTTGAGGATAATCCCTACAATCAAGACCTGCTCATTGCCATCCTGGCCCGCACCCCCCACTTGAAGCTACTGGTGGCCGGAACCGGGGAACAGGGGGTGGACATGGCAATTCAGGCTCAACCGGACCTCATCCTCATGGACATAGGGCTGCCGGACATGGATGGTTTTGCCGCGCTCCACGCGCTTCGCCAACATGAAGCAACCGCCCATATCCCCACGGTGGCGCTCAGCGGCAATGCCATGCCCGACGACATCAACAAAGCACTGAAAGCAGGTTTTGTTCAATATATCACCAAGCCATTTAATATTGCGGATCTGTATCAAATCATCAGTGGCATTCTCAATAATTTGCCCGAACAGGCTACGGAGCATTCAACATGATTTCAAATCAGGAACGGTTAGAGGCCAGAATACTCATCATCGACGACAACCAGGCCA
>JBFFNY010000211.1:0-3833 GCA_041562955.1 Desulfurivibrionaceae bacterium
ATAGCCTCATCAGCAACTCGAATATGCAGAGCGCCATTGTCTGGAGTTTCGTAAATAGCCACAGCTATATGACCAAGCTCCTGAATAGCACGAATGATACGGCAGGCGATCTCACCTCGATTAGCTACCAAAATTTTCTTTTTCAACAGGACACCTTTTTCCTCGTTTGCGTCTGCCGTTTTTCACATGCATGAAAACAAGACACACGTCATACTTCATATATTGAAAATCTCCCCGTCAGCGGGAAGATGTACCGTGCAAACGCAACTCACTTGCAACAACACAACGACCATAAAGTCACAGAATAACAAGAGGTTAGAGACACCAGCATTAAACGGCCGCATCGCCATTCTCTCAGCAAACCGCCGAACAAGCTAACACAGACCTTACTTCTTGGCAAGAATTAGCATCATATATAACGTCAAGATTTTAAAAACCAGGACAACGCCCCCATGCAGAGTTGTTGCGTTGAAATCCGAACCGTTTCAGCACATTTTCACCACACCAACCGCTGAAAAAAGCCACTATTTTTCTTAGTTTTCACAGCAAGAGAACAGATCATTTCAGAAATACGCAGGAAAGGGGCCCAGAGAAAACGACCCCGAATAATGCGATAAAATCGATCAAGCCATCCGGGTGCAACGGGAAAATCACAAATTAATTTTAAAAAAAGATATGGTATCGAGTAACTGAGTCGACTGGGCAGAAAGTTCATTGCTCGTTTCCGCCAGATGTTCCGAGGCCAGATTATTTTGCTGCACGATTTGATCCAGCTGATCAATTGCCCTTGAATTGGCCAGAATACCTGCGGCCTGTTCTGCACTTGACTGGTCAATTTCCTCTACAAGCGCCGCTGTTTTCTCAATTTGCGGAACAATTTCACTGATGAGCCGTCCTGCTTCGGTGGCGACAATAACACTACTGTCCGCCATCCCTTTGATTTCATTAGCAGCCTTCTGACTCCGGATGGCGAGATTTCTCACTTCACTTGCAACCACAGCAAACCCTTTGCCATGCGCCCCTGCCCTTGCGGCTTCAATAGCAGCATTCAAGGCCAGGAGATTCGTCTGTCTTGATATTTCTTCAATAATTTCATTTTTCTCGGCAATGGTTGCCATTGCGGCAACCGTCTTCTTCACAGCTGTGCCGCCCTTTCTTGCATCAGTAGACGTTTTCCCGGCAATCGAAGCAGTATGCTTTGCATTCTCTGTGCTTTGATCCACAACAAGTGTCATTTCTTCCATTGAGTCAGCAATCTGTTCCACATTACGTGCCTGGTCACTTGCCCCGAGAGAAACATCCCGGGCAATTTCTGCAACCTCTTTGGCCCCTGCTGCAACTTGAAAAGATGAACACCGAACATTTAAAATGACATTTTTTATATTTTCCGCCATCTCGTTCAAGGCATTGGCAAGCACGCCGACTTCATCCTCTCTATTGACCCGGACAACGCCATTCAAATCCCCGGAAGCGATTTGTTTTGCCAGAGCTACACAATTTGCAACTGGCTGAATAATATTGTTAATCAAAATACGCAGGATATACAGAATCACGCCCAGGGAAACGATTGTAACCACGACACCAATAAGAATACTGCGAGTGGTAGCACGGGTAATTTGCGACTGTAAACTTGCACGCAGAATATCAAAACCTTCAGTAACCTTCTCTGTTTTCGCTGTAAACTGCCTGGTGATTTTTTCCCCCCTGACCCTCGTTGAAGCTGTTGAAACAATAATATTTATCTGTCCGTACTTTTCCCCGTCAATTACAATATCATGCTCAACGGCAAATATACCATCGGCATGATTCAGCAACTCGGCCAGTTGCTCCACTGAATACGTATCAACATCCCCAGCCATTTCTTGAACAAGCACATTCGTTTCATTTTTAAATGTGGTCAAGGTATTCCCTTTTGCATCCTGCAAATACACCAGGAGAATATCAGGATCCTTGCTTGCTTTTACACAATAGCCGTTTAAGACAACAAAATTATATCCCAGAATAGGATCGACAGCTAAATCAGCCAGAACATTGGCCAAGATATCAACTTTCAGCCTGAGATTGTCCTCGGACGTCTTGATTTCAGCTGCAGCAATTTCATTCAGGGCTTTTTTCTGCTGAGACAGGACAAGGTCAAGCGAATGGTCGATCTGGTGATCAACCTGAGCCAGATCCTTTCTTTGCGACAGGATCATGATGGCACTTAACACAAGCATACCAACAACCATTAATAATGATGTCGAAACAATAATGTCGGATTTCAGACTCTTATGACTCGAAAAAAACACATTCTCTCCGTTGTGAAATGAATCGAATACTTCTTACATCCTTTGCCCACAAGGCGGCGTCCCCCTCTTTTCCCAAAAACCAACGCCATAAACAACTTGAATCCACCGCTCCCCAGACAGACAGAGTCCGGCTCAATTTTTCGCCTGCACCCTAAAGGATATTTGTTTGTTTTCGTAGCCCTTCATTGACATGGTAGGCTGATACGAACACCAATGAGCGCCGAGTGCCTTGAACCGGCACACTTGCAACGTGAGTCCACGTTATCAAATTATGCTGAAATAATGAACCGCTAATTGCAGCCACCGCAACAGGGTTGCATTTCCTGTTTAAAATACGATATCATTTCACAGCAGCTCGACAAAACAGAATAATCTAAACGGATGAAACTTATGGGAATGAAAAAGCATCTAGCTGTCTGTGCAGGAATGGTACTCTTTATTTTTTCCGCAACCACTTTTGCCTCCGCTGAAATCAAGATAGGCGTCAACGCCCCACGCGGGGAACTGCAAGCCTTGAAACGGTTCGGGGAACTGAAGCTCTACCTTGAACATGAGCTCGGCGACACCGTAACTCTCATCCCAAGAAGAGTTGACGTGCTCCTGTCAGCGCTGGAGAAAGAAAAACCTGATTTCGTCCTGGGGAACCCTGTTCACACCGCCATTATGCAGCAGGAGGAGAAGACCATTCCCCTGGCCACCATGAACCTGGAAAACGGACCGCTGTTCGCCGGTGTTATTATTGCAAAGAAAGGTTCAGGAATCAGCACCGTACAGGATCTCCGGGGTAAAAAGATCATGACCTTAAATCCATTGGCGGCGGCGGCCTATGTGTTCCAGACCTATTACATGCTTGAACAGGGGATTGACCCTCGGACAGAAAGCGCGGCCTTTATCCAGGGGAAGAAATTAGACGACCTTGTTTATTCAGTAAAGGCAGGAGTTATGGATGCGGCCTTCATCAAGAGCGGCATTCTCGAGCTCATGGACAGTGAAGGGCTGATAGCCATGGATGAGTTTGTGGTCCTTGATGAGCGCCAGGACGCCGGGTTCCATCAACGACATACCACACCGCTCTATCCGTCCTGGTTCTTTTCAGCCTCCTCACAAGTCAACCCGGAGCTGAGGGACAAGTTCAAGACTGCCCTGCTCAAATTAACGCCAGACCACCCAGCCTGCACGCAGGCCAGGATCAAAGGTTTTATTGAACCGCTCCCCCTGGACAGTCTTCACGAAGCGCTGAGAGCATTACAGCTCAGACCGTATCATCAATAAGACGCAAAAAACAGAGGGGTGGCCCCGCCACAACCTCTGTATTGCGCAGACCTCAACACCAGCGCCTCTCCCAAGTGCCGGAGACGGCGGATCTTCTGGCTAGCCCATCCTCACCAAATACGTTTTCCCAATCCGGAAACACGCGCCACTTTTTTCGCCACGGCATTCACAAACTGCTCAGGCTCTCCATACACCGTTACAGCCTTGCGTGCCCGGGTCACCGCGGTATAAACCAGCTCTCGGCCAAGCACCTTTGAGGAGCCGGCGGGAAGC
>JBFFNY010000212.1:0-3826 GCA_041562955.1 Desulfurivibrionaceae bacterium
AAATATAATCTGGCAGGCCCGAAATAACTCCTGTTCAGCGACAACAGCAGACATTTGTATCCCTTTCATTCAAATGTTAACCCACAAATCCTCTGGTGAGAAGCAAACGGCTTAACAACACCCAGGCATCAATATCCGGAGAACCATAACTATCAATTACTCTACATTAAATACAAAGCGCAGATAAAGGATAAAAAATACCCTGTCAAAAACAGATAATCCACTCCAAAATCATGGAAATCCCTGGATATCGTCCCACACCGGGGTTTAAGACCCAAACCCGGTCTTTTTCAGGCAGCAGCCGAGCACCACATACAGCCCAACAACACACGGACCACACTATATAGTGTACTCAGACGCTTTACCTGAGATAAACAGACAACGCACTCCACAGCAATTCACAGAAGATAATGGTACCCACAGGACTAAACAGAGGACAAAAAGAACATAACCGAATGAAATTACAAGAATTTACTCTACAGGATCTACTTCAACCTGACTCGCTTCAGACAAACTTAAAGTAAGATTGCTATCTCCAACCTGCAGTAAAATAGGGTCACCAAGGGGAGCTTTTTGAACGATATTGACTCGAGTCTGCGGAGTCAAACCGAGATCGAGAAGACGCCGACGCATTTTTTTACACCCTGTATATCTGCGAACACAAACACATTCACCCACTTCAATATCCTGCAGGGTCTGACAGGACGGCTGACATTGTTCGCCACAGTGGTCAGGGGCTGTTTGCGTACAGTTGTTATTGAACAGACAAGCACGCATAGTGCGACTCCGGAATAATCGAAACATAATAAAATGACAACCAGCCTAACGTAAAGTTCCACAAAAAGTACGGGCAGCCAAACAATGAATCATCTCATTAACAAAGCCAAACTCCTCTTGTCAATATTTAGTTCAACCGAGCATAGAACCAAAGTTACTTCATCTTTAAAAAATTCTAGGAGTTCTGGATCATTTTGTAATAAACTTTCTCATAGACAAACAACCTTTTCACTTCACCTTCAGGAAGAAACATGGACCAATCAAAAAAGAATAAAATCCATTGCTATAGTAACCTGGAACTCCATTTGGGTCGTGTTCTCTCCCACATCTCAGTCCCGCGCATGCTTCCATTTCATGCCGTCATGAAAGCCCCACCTGTGGATGTGTATGAGACCGCTGATGAAATCATCCTCTATATGGAACTTCCAGGCGTTGACCCGGCAAAGATTAATGTGGTGGCCGACCAACATGCCGTGACCATCACGGGTGACCGTCCCGTACCAACCTTTACGGACACCACCTGCATCCACCAACTTGAAATTGAACATGGCGAATTTTCAAGAACCATTGCCATGCCTACTCCGATAGCGCCGCTGGCCACACATTCCTCTTATAAAAAGGGGTATTTAAAAATCACGTTACCCAAGCAGAAACTACAAAATAAAATCAAAGTTACTGTTGAATAGACAGCGTTTGTGATCAGGTGTGAGGCGTTAACTCTATAAAAAAGTTGACCCGCTTCAGTCCAATTCCCTCCAGCACCTTATACCCCTCACGTCTAACTTTAAAAGAGATAAGGCAAACCAATGTCCACACAAACTGAAAATGTCAATATAGACCCCTCGAACCTGTCTATTCCTTCCACCTTGCCCATTCTTCCCCTGCACGGCTTTGTTTTTTTCCCGGGCATGGGTTTTCCGCTGCAAGTCAGGGATGATTCATCGAAACAACTCATAGACGAGGCCCTCCTGAAGGATCGAATTTTCGGCATCATTACCCATAGACCCGCTGAAGACAAAAAGGATGAAACCACTTCAACGCCTCACCTGTTTGACGTCGGAGTGGCCGGCTATATTCACAAACTCATCAAGAATGAGGATGGCTCCTATCAAATTTTAGTAAGCGGCATTAGAAAAATAAAAACAGGAGAATTCACCCAGGATTCTCCCTATTTGAAAGCCACAGTTGAAGTACTGCCCATGGAGGAGGAACAGGATAAGGAGGTCAGTGCACTCACCATGAATCTGGTGGAGCAATTCAAGAAATTGGTGGAAATGACAAAACTGCCGCTTGAACTTCTCATGACCATGGATTCCTTGACCGACCCCTTTCACATCGCCTATCTCACCTGTTCACAACTCAATATCAAATCCGAAACGGAACAAGAGATTCTGGAGATTGTAAAAATAAAAGATCTCTTGCGTGTGGTGACGAAGAAAATTGCCGAACGGATAGAAACCATTGAAATGAGTGCAAAAATCCAAGAATCGGTCAAGAGTGATATCGACGGGAAACAACGGGAATTCTTTCTGCGACAGCAACTGGCTGCCATCAAAAAAGAACTTGGTGAAGACAATGAGAATCTTGACATCGTTGAACTGAAAGAACGCCTTGCCAAAGCGAATCTCCCCGCTGAGGTTCGCTCAGTGGGAGAAAAAGAGATGGATCGGCTACAGCGTATCTCGCCATCCTCTTCGGAATACACGGTGTCTCGTACCTATATTGAGTGGATCCTGGACTTGCCATGGGAAACATCCACGACCGACTCCCTGGACATTATCCAGGCAGAAAAAGATCTGAACAAGGATCATTACGGGCTGGAACTTATCAAAAAAAGGATCATCGAGTTTCTTGCCGTCCGCAAATTAAAAGCAGATATGCACGGGCCGATCCTCTGTTTTTCAGGCCCCCCAGGGGTAGGTAAGACCTCCCTTGGCCAATCCATTGCCCGGACCATGGGCCGTAAGTTTGTCCGCATTTCGCTTGGCGGTGTTCGGGATGAGGCAGAGATCCGTGGCCATCGGCGGACCTATGTCGGGGCCTTACCTGGACGGATTATTCAATCCATAAAAAAGGCCGGCTCAAACAACCCTCTTTTCATGCTTGATGAGATTGACAAGCTTGGTAATGATTTTCGAGGCGACCCCTCATCGGCCCTCCTTGAGGTGCTTGACCCTGAGCAAAATAACACATTCAGTGATCATTACCTTGATGTTCATTTCGATCTTTCCAAGGTGATGTTCATAACCACAGCTAATTACCTGGAAAATATCCCAGGCCCTCTCCGCGACAGAATGGAAGTCATCACCCTCTCCGGTTACACGGAAGAGGAAAAACTGAACATCGCCAAAGAGCATCTCCTTGACAGACAGCTTGAGGCCCACGGCCTTTCAGGTGATGATGTGGAAATCAATGATGATGCCTTTCACACCATCATCCGGTCCTACACCAGGGAAGCTGGCGTCCGGAACTTAGAGCGCAAGCTCGCGGCAATTTGTCGAGTTGTTGCCAAGGATATTGTCACCGGGAAAACAGACAAGGTGCATGTCACCAAAGAAAATCTAGTGGACTACTTGGGCCAGATCGAATTTTTCCCAGAGACTTCAACCTATTCCTGGGGCCCTGGACTTGCCACAGGACTGGCATGGACTCCTGTCGGCGGCGTGCTCCTCTTCATTGAAGCCGCCATGATGAAGGGCAAGGGCGGAATAAAGATGACAGGAAAGCTCGGTGATGTCATGAAGGAATCAACGTCTGCAGCCCTCACCTACATTCAAGCCCACGCCAAGGAACTTGGCGTGGACGAAAAGATATTTTCGTCCAAAGACATACACATCCATGTCCCAGAAGGAGCGACCCCCAAGGATGGTCCATCAGCCGGAGTCGCGATGGTGGTGGCCCTCACGTCACTCTTCACCAATAAACCCGTATCAAAAGAGGTTGCCATGACAGGAGAAATAACCCTGCGCGGCGATGTATTACCGGTGGGCGGGGTGAAGGAAAAGGTCCTTGCGGCAGTGCGCTCCGGGATCAATGTGGTTATTTTACC
>JBFFNY010000213.1:0-3817 GCA_041562955.1 Desulfurivibrionaceae bacterium
AGTTACTACGAGACCAATAAGGCCAGCTATTCCACCCCGGAACAACGCAAGGCCCGGCACATCCTTTTGAAAACAGACGGCACCAATGATGAAACCCAGAAGACAAAGGCCAATGAACTGTTAGCCAAAATTAAGGCGGGCAGTGATTTTGCAGCCCTCGCCAAGGAGTTTTCTGACGACCCGGGCTCCGGCGCCAAGGGCGGTGAACTCGGCTATTTCGATAAAGGCCAGATGGTCCCCGCCTTTGATGCCGCCGTCTTTGGACTCGACAAGGATCAGGTCAGCGACCTGGTTAAAACCCGTTTCGGCTATCACATCATCCAGTTGCAGGATATTCGCCCAGCCAAGATCACCCCCATTGAAGAGGTGAAAGCAGCCATTGGTGACGCCATCAAGCAGGGACAAGCCAAGGGTAAGGCGTTTGCTGACGCCTCCGCCGCCTACGAAAAGATCTTTCAGGCGGGCTCACTTGCAGGCTATGCCGCCCAAGAAAACATCACCCTCAAAACAACAGATTTTTTCACCCGAGCCAAGCCTGCTGAAGCGCTGCAGGGCAACCCTGAAGTTATTGCCCAGGCCTTTGAGCTGAAAAAAGGCGAGCTCAGCTCCATGATCGAGGCCCGTGACGGCTACCACATCCTCTATGCAACAGACCGGATTGAGCCTGTCATCCCTGAGCTCAAAGATGTCAGAACAGAGGTGGTGCGTGATTTCACCAATGCTGAAGCCGCCATCATCGCCAAGGATACAGCCGCAGCCATACTGGCCGCTGCCAGAGAGGAAGGGCTGGAAGCGGCCTTGACCGCACAAAACATTAAAATGAAAACCAGCCCCTGGTTTTCCCGGCAGCAAAGTGATGCAAGCACCTTACCGCGTGATGTCACCAGCGCAGGTTTTTCATTATCCGCCGACGAAAAATACCCGGAGGAAGTCCTGGTGAATGGCGACCAGTTTTATGTCATTGGCTTCGGAGAACTCAAGGTCAATGAAGCAACAGAGGACGCCCAGTATGAAACGTTTAAGAATGCTCTCCTGCGAGAAAAACAGATGACCCTGCTCAATAGCTGGCTCGATCACATGCGGGCAAACAGCAAGATCTCAATCAATAGAGAGTTCATGGGAAAATAATCCCCGGGGTTAAGGATGATTCTCTCGGCAATCATCCTTAACGTCTTGACATTCATCTCTAAATTGATCCATGATTATCACTATGGATCAATACCCACCACCTCTCTCAAGCTTTTTCAAACAAGATCGGATAGCCACAAAGATCGCGCTTATCAATTGTGGAACAACGATACTCGTTCTCATTCTTCTTGCCGGGACCCTTCTGTTCCTGTACAGACAG
Source organism: Desulfurivibrionaceae bacterium (assembly GCA_041562955.1). Taxonomy (GTDB): domain Bacteria; phylum Desulfobacterota; class Desulfobulbia; order Desulfobulbales; family SURF-16; genus JAJRUT01. Next base: position 1,349 of record JBFFNY010000213.1, read on the forward strand.
CACAGCAACACGCTTCTTCTTGAACAACAGCAAGATCATGCCCGGGAACGCATCATTGCTGAACAGAATATCAAGACCCAAATACAGCAGGAAACGCTGGCAACAGCCCAGAACATTGCCATTGCGACAGCCTTCTCGATAACCGTCTATGACGAAGAAGCAGTGCGGCAGGCCATGCAGGCCAGTTTCAGTTTAAGCTGGATCCAGGCCATTGTCATTCAGGATCAGGATCAGCAACCATACCAGGCGATATGGAGAGACCAGCAGCATATTTTAACCGGTCGACAACTCCCGGAAACACTCCCGGCAGAAGAACTTGCAACCCTGACCATTCCAATCGACTATAACGGCGACACTATCGGTTTCCTGACCCTCTCTATTGATGAGACTTACTTTTACAGACAGTTCAACATCCTTGACGCCAATCTCACAAAAGGATCCGAACTCGCCAGAAGAGCCCTTGAATCTACCCAGAAACAGGCCCTCATTATAACCTGCGCCCTCGTACTCATAGCCATCCTGCTGATCCTTTTCACCAGCTTCTTCAGTTTAAACAAATTCCTGACAACGCCCTTAAAAAAAGTCTCCGAAACAATCCATGTATTAGCTCAAGGTGATTTCCGCCAAGAACTCCCGCCCCATGATAATGACGAAATAGGCAAGCTCTTCAAAGACCTAAACAAGCTGACCTCAGAACTGCAGCTCTTCTTCCAGGATATTCAAAACACCAGTTTCAATATATCCGGCGGAGCGCGACAACTCAACGACACCGCCTATGGTGTATCAAACGGGGCCCAGATTCAGGCCCAAGCCGCAAATAAACTCGGCCAATCTTTTGCCGACATTTCAAAGATCATCCAGGAAGGGGCCGAAATAACAAAAAAGACCGTGAAACTCTCCACCACCACAGCTCAAAGTGCCAAGCAGGGCGGAACAGCTGTAGAGCAATCAGTTCACGCCATGCGTGATATCACGGAACGTGTCGATATAATTGAAGAAATAGCAAGACAAACCAATCTGCTCGCCTTGAATGCGGCGATCGAGGCCGCACGGGCAGGAGAGGCCGGCAGGGGATTTGCCGTGGTGGCCTCCGAAGTGCGGAAACTCGCGGAACGGAGCCAAACAGCTGCCCTGGAAATCAAGGAGGTTGCCAGGAGCAGTGTTGCCATTGCAGAAACAGCAGGCAAACTCATTGGCGCAATTGTCCCGAATATTCAAGAAACCGCCGCTTTAATTGCGCAGCTCGACCACTCTGCCAGCGAAGAGTTGCAGGCGTTCAACACCAGTACGGATGAGATCGCCAGGCTGGAAGACGTCATTCAGCAAAACAGCGCCTCTTCTGAAGAAATGGCCTCCATGAGTGATGAACTCGCCTCCCAGGTGCAATGTATGTTGGAAAATGTCTCAAGGTACAAGCTGCCTGAGACCGTACAGGTTCAACCTTCCCCAAAAACCCTTTCTCTCCCCTCAACCTAGCCTTCGAGGGAAAAATAGCCACCTTAACCACATCAAGGCAAGGAGAGCGGCTGGCCCAATCCCTGACGACTCACCCTACACATTCGGTTTCCCCCAGACCGGATCCTGACCAAACCGATTCAGCCACCAATCCTCGTCGTCAACCTCAAGGGCGTTGTCCTCAAGCACAAGGGGGAACTCATACTGCGCACAATAGGCAAGCAGGGCTTGATACCCTTCGGTGACCAACTGCATCATCGCGCGGTTTTCATCACTGTCCCCGGCAATATCAGGGTGATGACGCTTTGAAAACAGACGAAACGCAAGTTTGATATCAGACAATGTCGCGCGGTCACCAAGCTGCAGCAGCTCTTTGACCTCAACAATCTTTTGATACTGGCGTTTGGTTACCATCGTGGTTCACTCCTGTTTCCGGCGGACACTCTTCTCTTCACCACGCAACAGGCGTCCTATATTCTCATGGTGCTTGAGGATGACAAGACTGGTCACAAAACCCGCCAGATACAGTAAGGGTCCGACTCCGTGCAGCCACCAGATCATACCTGTCACGACAAGCGCAGCGCACATGGAGCCAAGGGAAACATAGCCCGTAAGCCAAACCAGTAGGATAAAGACTGCAATACCGGCAAGAATTGCCGGCCGGTCAAGAAAGAGAAAAACACCCAGCGCGGTGGCCACCCCCTTCCCTCCCCTGAACCGGAGATAAATGGGAAAACAATGACCTGTAAAAGCAGCGGCCCCGCACCCCATGACAATCGAGAGCTCAGCCCCGAGCATCTGTGCCGCCAACATGGGCACGGCCCCTTTCAAACCGTCGCAAACAAGAGTCAAAAGCCCAAATTTCTTACCCACTAAACGGGTGACATTGGTGGCACCGATATTTCTGGAACCCGCAGCCCTGACATCCACCCCGCCAATCTTGCCAAAGGCCAAGCCAAAAGGAATTGAGCCAAGCATATACGAAACAGCAATCAGTATAATATCCATAAGTTA
>JBFFNY010000214.1:0-3800 GCA_041562955.1 Desulfurivibrionaceae bacterium
ACAGGATAGGCAAATTGATTTTCGTGAAAATAGGTGAGAACAGGCGTATCAAATAACCAGCGAGGCCCCAGCCCCCGCAAGGCGGCAACATCGATGAAGGTCGAGCAGAGCACGACATCAACATGACGGTGGGCTGGAAGTTGCGCGGCGCACCACGGAGCCCCCATACGCATCCGCCACTTCCACTTACGAGCGGGCAGGGTCAAAAAAAGAAACTCAAACGACGGCAAATGTCGTTTGAGTTCATGTAAGAATATCCTGTGGGAGCCGCCATAATAGGGTTCAATAACAAGAATCCGCAAACGCTGCCCCGAGTCTGCTGTCGGCTTAGTACTTTTTATCAGCATAGGCAAGCCAACCACCTGCGCGGACCAGATCCTTATCAAACGAGTTCAAATGAAAGGAGAATTCGAGGGTTTTACCGGAGCCGGCGGCACTCAACTTCTCAGTTTCAACATCCACCGCAATCTGCACATCCGAGCCGAGAGCCATAATCGCATCAATATCAGAGGGTGCAAGTTCAATGGCAAGCATGCCGCAGTTAAACATATTCTGCCGGAAGATACGGGCAAACCCCTCAGCGATCACCACATTGATATCATTCACTTCAAAAACCCAAACCGCATGCTCCCGGGATGATCCGCAGCCAAAATTGTTGCGGGTCACAATAACCTGGGCCTTGGCAACATCGGTCTGAGGGTTAAACCCATCCAGCTTTAAGTCTTCAAGAACAAAGGGACCAAGGTCAATTTTGGAGTTCTCGGTGAGGTATTTTGCCGGGATTATCTCATCCGTATTGATGTCACTGCGATCAAGAAAGAGTACTGAGCCACTAAAATTTTTCATAATATTATTCCTTATCTTACCTGTAAAATCCTATAATGCCCGGTGATCTGTAATACAGCCCTTAATGCCGGCTGCAGCGGCAGAACGGGGACTCATGAGATGAACCATGCCGCCTTTACCCATCCGGCCGTTAAAATTACGGTTTGTCGTGGATGCACACACCTCACCCTTGGCAAGCACGCCGTTACTCATACCGAGACAGGCACCACAGGTTGGATTGGTTACACAAAAGCCGGCGTCCATAAATATCTTAATGAGTCCTTCTTCCATGGCAGTGGAATAGACAAGAGGCGTTGCCGGAGCCAGAATTCCACGAACTCCAGGAGCAAGCGTCTTCCCCTTTAAGACCGCTGCCGCTTCACGCAAATCGGAAATACGGCCATTGGTGCAGGAACCGATATACACCTGATCCACAGGGGTTCCTTCGAGTTCCACCACCGACTTCACCTCATCCGGTTTAAAACCGTAGGTGGCCTGGGGAATAAGATCAGAAACATCAAAGGTCAATTCTGCCGCATACTCCGCATCCGCATCGGAATGGAGTGTTTTATATTCAGACACCGCATCATCAATAGTGGTGTACTGATCCTTAATAAAAGGCCATAGATATTCAGCGGTTACACGGTCAGGCATGCAAACCCCGCAGGTTCCGCCCGCTTCGATCGCCATATTGCAGAGCGTCATCCGCGATTCCATGTCCATCTTGTCGACAACTGAACCACAGAACTCCATGACCTTATCGGTTGCACCGTTTACCGTGAGTTCTTTGACAATATACAGGATGACATCCTTGGCAAAAACACCGGCCGGCAAGGTCCCTTCAATATTGATTTTCATGGTTTGCGGCAGACGGAAGGAACAGACCCCTTTCAAAATGCCAACTTCGAGATCCGTGGTTCCAACACCGGCGGCAAAGGCACCGAAAGCGCCATGGGTACAGGTATGGGAATCTCCCATGATAATGGTGTACCCCGGACGGACAAACCCTTTTTCAGGGAAAAGGGCATGACAGACACCATTTTGACCAATATCAAAGAAATCTTTGATTTTATTCCGGGCCGCCCAATCACGCAGAATTTTCGCCTGCAATGCGGTCTTGGAATCTTTTGACGGGGTGACATGATCAATAACCACCTTAATTTTATCAGGATCAAATACGCGGTCAAGATTACGCTCAACAAGATCATTAATGGCTATAGGTGTTGTGATTTCATGACACATAACCACATCAAGATCCAAAACCACATTCTCTCCAGAGGGTGTATCCCTCTGATGACTTGCAAATATTTTTTCAGCTATAGTTTTTCCCATAATAATGGCTCCTAACCAGACTCAGAGTGACTATTCAAATGGATCGATGTAGAAATATCTATCTTTCCATTTAAAACGGCGTGAACAAATTTGACCCCTTATCTACCACAGGCATGTGTATTTTTCTAGTTTTAGTCATTAAAAACGGTATAATAAATCCTTGACTCACCTCACTCAGACTGACATAAGCCATTTTCTATGACACCAAAGAATATTGACTCACAACCAACCATCGACCAGATACTCGCGATCTTAGATCATGATTTTGCTTTACGTGCAGAACTGGAACCCCTGTTTCACGATGTAGACGAGCTCTACGCCGGGAATTGGCCCGAATATGAGTCCTGCCAGACCCCATATCATACCTTTCAGCATGCCCTGGATGTCACCCTTGCCGCCTTACGCATGGCGAGCGGCTGGAATATACAAAATCCAACAGACCGGCTTGCCACGGATTCCATCACCTGCCTGGCCCTGGCATCCATGTTTCATGATGCAGGCTATATCAAGGATAAGGGCGATGAAGACGGGTTCGGCGGGAAATACTCCTTTACCCACACCACCCGGAGTCAATCCATCTGCTCCCGGTATCTCAGCCAGAAACAATATCCCGAGGCTATGACAAGAGTCGTCCTCAACATCATTGAGAATACGGATTTCGGATCCTTACCGGACCTCACCACCTATACCTCCAGTGCAGAGGGTCTTATTGCGCGAATAGTCGGTTCCGCTGATCTGATTGCCCAGATGTCTGATATTAAATATATGGATCATCTGCACCATCTGTATGCAGAATTCAGTGAGGCATATGAATTTCACGGTGCAGCAACCCTCAAGGAAATGAATATCCAGGTTTTTGAGACCTTTGACGATCTTCTCTCTGCAACCACCGGATTCTATGAGCATGTCGTCATACCCCGCCTCGCCTTTCTAGGGAGAATGGATCAATATCTCATTCCCTATTTCGGTGAGAAACGAAATCCCTACCTTGAAAATATTATTGCCAATCTCTCGGCCCAGATGCAGGCCGGTCAGGTCAAATGGCAGAAACTGGGAGAGCTGTTACAGGAACTTAACCTGGTCAGCAAAGACGTTATTGATGCAGCCCTGGCCCAGCAAAAGACACAACTGGCCCAGGGATCGTCACCCTCACCCATGACAGGCTCGACACTCCAGGACAAACTCTTCAGGTGGGCAAACCACTCCCCGGAATCAAGCCAGCTCGGTGACATCCTCATGCAGATGCATGCCGTCGATCCTTTCACCCTTCGCAAAGGCATTCTATCGCAACTCATCCCGGCAGAGCTCATGAAGGTGTTGACCCGGGATGAACTTATTTTCCTGCTGGAGATTTCACTCCTGGTGCAAAACACCAGTCATGATCCGTGGGTGTTCAACCAGGTGATGCAGATGGTCAATGAAGCCATCGGCTGCAAAAACACCGCCCTCTATCTGGCCTGCATTGAGTCGAATGAACTGGTCTGTACCCTCTGCGCCGGAACAGACAAATCACCCCGAAGAAAACTGAGCATGGACAAAGGTCTTTCCGGCTGGGTTTACTCCAAGGGGCGTACCGCCTTCCTGCAGAAAGGCATGCTCATCGCCCAAAATAATGCTCAAAAATCTGTGCAGCTTTCAGACGA
>JBFFNY010000215.1:0-3800 GCA_041562955.1 Desulfurivibrionaceae bacterium
TCAAAACGTTCATGGTGATGCAGAATCACATCCAAAGAGCCGACACCAAGCACATCGTTCATCAGCTCATACCCCTTACGGGAATGAGTCTGCATGACAAAAAACTCATCATCCGTCAACCTGCCGGGCTTATTCAGAATGGTATCGGAAATTCTCGTTTTACCCACATCATGCAAAATCGCGCCAAGGGCCAGGGCATGTAAATCCTCATCCGTCCCCTTGCCGATGTATTGAAACAGCCCCACAGAAAACACGGCCACATTCACACAATGGGTAAAGGTATAATAATCGTGGGAGGACAACGACAAGAGCGAGGAGATCGAGCTTCCATCAGTCAGACTGAACTTAATAATATGATTCGTAATATCTTTTGTTCGGGCTAAATTTTCACCACTGCGAGGATCACTGAAGACATCCTCCATGATATTTGCAGCACAGCTATAGATCATGGCCGATTTATCCCCCATATCAATCTGGGGATCATCAATGACCGAATCTAAAGAATGCTCCATGCCTGAATAATATTTACCGATCTCTTCCTGCCGGACATACATCTTGTCAAAAGGATGGGCGCGCAGGAGATCGTGCACAACATCAGCAGCCGTCCCCGCTGGACAGAGGGGCAGAGGCTCAAAGGATGTCGCCTCAAGGCTGATATGATATAAATCAAAACCAAGCACCCCCTCACGGGAACACATGGTTTTACGATTAAGGGGAATAAAATTATTCACAGAAACAGGCTCCGGCTCATTTTATGTTGGAACAATAAAAAACTTTCTCATTCTACCACAAGAATTATATCTAAAGAAGAAACTTAAGGGATTGTTTTGCCCTTGAAACTCTGCTACATTTTTGCGTCACGCAACACCCCTGTGCCATCACATATTTCTCCACAATTCAACACGTCAGAGCAGGCACGGGTAAAATCAAACCGAACAAAGGGAACCCCATGCGCCAGCTCCTCTGCGCCATAACCGTATGCTGTTTTACCTGTATTTTCATTGCACCCTGCACCCAGGCCCAATCAGCAAATCATAATGAAGCGATCAGCCAAAGTCTGGTGAAAATCTACTCTGTTGTCAGCCAGCCTGATTACTACCGGCCCTGGCAGCGTAAATCCTTCCGCTCGGCAGCCTCAGGGTTCATCATCGAAGGGAATCGTATTTTAACAAACGCCCATGTGGTGGCCAACCAGACCTTTATTGAAGTCCGCCGGAACGGCAACCCCAAACGTTTTCAGGCCCAGGTCCTCAGCGTATCCCATGATGCCGACCTGGCGCTCCTTTCTGTAGATGACCCCGCCTTCTTCAAGGATATTCAACCCCTTCAACTCGGCGGTTTACCTGAAGCGCAGCAGGATGTCCGCGCCTACGGTTTTCCCACGGGGGGCGACACCTTAAGCATCACCCGCGGCATTGTCTCCCGCGTCGAGCATGTGCAGTACACCCACTCAAGCCTGCAATTTCTTGCCGGGCAAATTGATGCGGCGATCAATCCGGGCAACAGCGGCGGCCCGGTGATGACAAGGGATGGCAAGGTCGTCGGCGTTGCCATGCAGGGCAGGCGGGATGCGGACAATATCGGCTACCTTATCCCCGTGCCGGTCATCGAACATTTCCTCACGGACACCGAAGACGGCCGTTATGACGGGTTTCCCGATCCAGGAATTATTGTCCAGGACATGGAAAACGATGATGCGCGGCAGAAACATCACATGGGTGAGGAAACCGGTGTCATTGTCCGGTATCTCCTCCCCGCCTCATCAGCACAGGGCATCATTCAAGTTGAAGACATTCTCCTTGCCATTGACGGCCATGATATCGCCGATGACGGCACCGTGGAATTCCGCCCCATGGAGCGTACCAGTTTTGGTTATTTTGTTGACCTGCATCAGGTGGGGGACAATGTCAACTTTACCATTTTACGGGATGGCCAGGAGCAGGAGGTCACCATTCCCCTTACCGTTGAAGGGGTTAATCTCGCCCCGGCCGCTTTTGAGGAATATGACCGGGACCCGCGGTATTTCATCTTCGGCGGTATTGTTTTCTGTCCCCTCTCCAAAAACCTCCTCCTGGAGTGGGGCCAGGGATGGCGGACCAAGGCGCCGCCGGAACTCATTGTGGCATTAGAGCAGCTCCCCACTGCAGAACGGGAAGAGACCGTCCTGGCCCTGCATATCCTGGCCACTGACACAAACAAAGGGTATCACGACATTTCTCAACGGGTCATTAAGGCCGTTGACGGCAAACCCTACCTGAACTTCAAGGATTTTTACGACAAGGTGAATGCCAGCGCCAACATGTATATCAGTTTTGAAGACTCCTACCGCAATCAGTTCCTGGTCCATCGCCAAAAGGCCATCGACAACCATACCAAGACCTTACAGACCTACCGGGTACCACAGGACAGGTCCCCTGATCTGCAGTAAAACAACCCTTGATCTAAACGGCTGGACCGCGCATAATACACCCACACGGACAAGATATTAAACTCATTCCACCACAGGATTCCCCATGAATTATCCAGTATGGTACCTGCCGGACACCGGCGGGGGCTTACTCATTGCCCTGATCGCCGTCACCCATGTTTTCGTATCTCATTTTGCTGTGGGAGGCGGCCTGTATCTCATTTTTGCCGAAATGAAAGGGTACCGTGAGAACAACCCGGCGATTCTCGAATTCACCAAGGTCCACGCCAAATTTTTTCTCCTCCTCACCATGGTCTTCGGGTCTATATCCGGGGTGGGAATCTGGGTCATCATATCCCTGGTATCCCCCGCCGGCGTCTCCCTCCTGATCCACAATTTTGTTTTTGGCTGGGCCGCAGAATGGGTTTTCTTCGTCATAGAAATCGTTGCCGCCTTTGTCTATTTTTACACCTTCGGCAGAATGGAGCGCCGGACCCATCTCCAGGTTGGCTGGGTCTATTTCATCAGTGCCTGGATGAGCCTCTTTCTCATCAACGGTATTATCGGATTCATGCTCACCCCGGGAGAGTGGCTCGTAAACCACAACTTCTGGAGCGGACTCTTTAACCCGTCCTTCTTTCCCTCCCTTGTCTTTCGCTCCTTCATGGCCTTTCTGCTGGCCGGGGTCTTTGCCTTCCTGACCTCCTCCTTTCAAAAAGACGACCTGTTACGAAAAACAATGACCGTCTTTTCAGGGAAATGGGCCCTCATTTCCCTGATCGGTGTCGCGCTCAGCGGCGCATGGTACGTTGCCATCCTGCCCGAACCAGCTCAAGCGCTGGTCCTTGGCAAATCACCCACCATCACAACCTTCGTCAAACTCGGCGCTTCCGGACTCATAGCGCTCCTGCTTCTGACCTTCATCCTGACGGTGATGAGGCCAGCGCTCAACAGAAAACCTGTGGCCCTTCTGGTATTCTGTGCCGCCTTCATGGTCATGGGCTCCTTTGAGTGGATCCGCGAAGCGGCGCGCCGTCCTTATGTGGTCAATGAAGTCCTGTACACCAACAGTATCTACAAAAAAGATGTTGAACGCTTGAACCAGAACGGCTTGCTCTCTGAAGCAAAATGGACCATGCACAAGAGCATCACCACAGACAATCAGCTTGAGGTGGGGCGAGACCTCTTCATTCTTCAATGCTACGCCTGCCACACCCTTGACGGGATCAACAATCCCCTTAAGCCCAAGACAAAACCCATGAGCTACGCCGGCATGATCCATTATCTGCAGAAGACGATGCACAGCAGACCTTTCATGTCACCCTTTATTGGTAGTGCAGAAGAAGCAGAGGCCTTAGCCGCGTACCTGACCCATGGACTGCACGGGACAGAA
>JBFFNY010000216.1:0-3750 GCA_041562955.1 Desulfurivibrionaceae bacterium
AGGAACCGTTTGCACTATTAGGAGTTTAATTTCGCCCATTGACCCGCCTAAAAAATCAGGGGCTATTCCGCTAGTCGATGCTCAGACCCCGTCCGCAGAAATAACGGGGAAGAGCAGTTGCTTATTTATGCTGCAACGGCATATTGATAGTCGTCAGCGACTATTTTATACGTTCTATCAAAGTTTACGAGATAGATAGAATTCTCGACATGCAACCCGAGCTTATATATCCCCGTCGAATCCGTTTCACCCCCATTTGATTTTTCAAAATACTTCTATATTAACACTATCTGTAAAGTAAGTCGTTCCCTTCAAGAGTGCAATGCCTTTTTATCTGCGCGTTTCTTTTGACTTTAAGGTACTCCCTGTCCTATCCTTATAAAGGTCATCAAAATGAAGAATACAAAGGAACCGTATTAATTTGCATTATCCTGGAAGAATATATTGCCAAGGCGTCCTCTTAACCCTGATCAGTTCTGCGTTCTTGGCTGGATCAGCCCACGGCTACCAATTGCAACCCACTGTCACAGAACACCCATCCTGGCCAACAGTTGTCGCCATTACCTTGACAATTCTCGCCACTCTCACCCTGATTGCAATCTGGAATCACCGTTTACAGCGGGAAATCAAGGCCAGAAAAAAAGCTGAAAGCGCACTGCAACTTGCCCAGCTCACCCTGGACAGCATCCCCCTGCATATTTTCTGGTTTGACAAAGATTTTCGTGTCGCCATGGCCAACAAGACCTCTCTTGAACGAACAGGCCTCTCGTTAGACGAATTGCACCATAAAACCGTCTGGGACCTTGACCCCAGTTTCGATACTGAACACCGCCACACGGCGTGGAACGAGGTGAAGACCCAACAAACCCTGAATTACATAGGCCAGCTCAAACTCCACGACGGCTCCCTTATTCCCACGGAGGAATCACTCACCTATCTTGAGACATCTGCAGGACAGCCCTATATTGTGTGCGTCGGAGCCGACATCACCCAGCACAACCGCCAGGAAGAGCAACTCAAGGAACGTGAATATCAGCTCAAAGAAGCCCTGATCAAGGCCCATGAATCATCACGGATCAAGTCAGAATTTCTTGCCAATATGTCCCATGAAATCCGTACCCCCTTGAATGCCATCATCGGTTACAGTGAGATGCTGAGCCAAGGTGATCTCCCGCCGAACAAGCAACAATACGTCCAGACCATCATCCAGAGCGGCAAGACCTTAATCGCCCTCATCAATGACATCCTTGACCTTTCTAAAATGGAAGCGGGGAAAATGACAATCCGCCCTATTGCGGTTAATCCCCGTATATTTTTTAAGGATATCACCCAAATTTTTGAACCACGGCTGCGTGAAAAAGAACTTGAGATGCGCATCTCAATTGATCCGCACCTACCAGAGGTCTTGATGCTTGACGAGGTCAGATTACGCCAGGTGCTTTTTAATCTTCTGGGGAATGCTGTTAAATTCACGCAAAGAGGCTCTGTGGAACTGGCCGTAACCTATACAAAAACAAAGCTCAACCTCGGCACCCTGACCATTTCCATCTCCGACACCGGCATCGGCATTGCCGAGGAAGATCAGCACTTGATTTTCCAATCCTTTCAACAACAGAGTGGTGGAACCAGCAGGACATATGGGGGAACAGGCCTTGGGCTTACAATCAGCAAACGCCTGATCGAATTGATGCAGGGTGAAATCCAACTTGAATCAACACCAGACAAGGGCAGCTGCTTCACACTCATCCTGCAGGATGTCCCTTCGCCAGAAGACATCACCGCCCCCCAGGCCTTAACTACCTTAAGCCTCGCCGCTCTGCCGAAGGCCACGATTCTCATCACGGATGATATCAAGACCAATCGTGACCTTATTGAGGCATTCCTCGAGGATACACCTGTAACGGTTTTGAGTGCGGCAAACGGCAGAGAAGCGGTGCAGATCGCTCAGGAGCGGCAGCCGGATCTGATTTTGATGGATATAAAAATGGATATCATGTCAGGAACAGAGGCGGCCATTCTCCTCCGCGAGTCTCCGACAACCGCGTCCATACCAATTATTGCCCTGTCCGGCGTAGATCCAGAACCAAAACTTTTAGATCTCTTTGATGACTTTATCCATAAGCCGTTCAGTCTCCAGGTTCTCCACCAGAAATTACACCATTTTCTCCAAGGGGGAAAAACAGAACCCTCGCCCGCGCCCTCCGGGCAAGCAGAACCCTGCGACCTCTCGCCCCTGACTCCAGAGGAAAAAGACCTGCTCCTGCACATGGTCAACACAGTAAACCGTACAGGCAATCTGGCGGACGCCCAGGCCATTGCCCTCAAACTGCAACAACACGGCACAGGATATGGAAATGAGACCTTAACCCAGATGGGGTCAAGACTCTCCGGATACACCGAGCAAGGTACTATTATTCAGATAGAAAGACTGCTTGACGAACTTCAACACCATCTACAGGAACACCCATGATGAAACCTCAAAGGCCCCTGGCTTTTATCGTTGACGATGTCAGAGAAAACATCCAGGTGGCCTTAAGCCATCTCACGAAAATTGATTGCGATTTTGCCTACGCCACAAGCGGAGAACAGGCCCTGCACCGGATTAAATCGAGCAAACCGCAGCTCATCCTGATGGATATCGTCATGCCCGGGATGAACGGGTATGAAACCGTTCAGAATTTAAAAAAAGATCCGGCCACAGCCAAGATCCCGGTCATCTTTCTCACTGCCAAAAACGAACCCGAAGATATTGCCAAAGGGTTTGAGTGCGGCGGAGTTGACTACATCACCAAGCCCTTTTCCGGGGCAGAGCTCCGCTCACGGATCACCACCTGGCTTGAACTCTCCGCCTATCGGGAAAATCTGGAATATGAGATCGACGAACGCACCAAGGAAACGCAATTATTAAAACAAGTGGTCATTGAGGCCATGGGTGAACTCGCTGAGTTTCGCGATCCTGAAACAGGGGCACATATCAAGCGCACCCAACATTATGTGAAAACACTGGCTGAACAGTTATTTAAGAATGGGGCGTTTCCCGGGGAATTGGACGAAGAGGGCATTGTCCTCCTGTATAAATCCGCCCCCCTGCATGATATCGGCAAGGTTGGTATTCGCGACTCGATCCTCTTGAAACCCGGGAAACTCACTCCGGAAGAGTTCCTTGAAATGCAGAACCACACCATCTACGGTGAAACCGTCATTAAAAAACTGGAAAAAAGAGTCGGGGCCAGCTCATTTCTCAAATACGCGAGGGATATTATCTGCGGCCACCATGAGAAATACGACGGCTCAGGCTACCCGTATGGGTTAAAAGGGGATGAGATTCCACTGGCGGGGAAGATTATGGCGATTGCGGACGTGTATGACGCCTTAAGCACCAAGAGGGTGTACAAGGAGGCCTTTGCCCTCGAAAAGGTCATGGAGATCATGAATAACGGGTGCGGGTCCCATTTTGACCCCATTATCTTCAATGCCTTTCTGGAAGTGGAGATGGACTTTCAGGCCATTGCCGCGGCATATGAGGATGAGGAGCTTATTTTCAGCTAAAAGGGGAGTCTTGAAAAAGGCCTATTTATATTCTTTGCGAATACGCCCCATCTCCCGATCCGCCTCCCTCTTCTTCATGGTCTGGCGCTTATCGTACAGATCCTTACCCTTAGCCAAACCGACGGCAAGCTTGATCCGCCCCTGGCTGTTGAAATAAATCTTCACCGGAATCAGGGTGTAACCCCGTTCCTGGGTTTTGCC
>JBFFNY010000217.1:0-3741 GCA_041562955.1 Desulfurivibrionaceae bacterium
CGGGCTGCAGGGACTCATCCTCTACACCCCGCTCGCCCCCTTCTTCCAGGTGGTTCCCCTGACCCGCAACGACTTCGGGGTTCTCGGCCTGGGTGGGCTCTGCTTTTTCTGCGCCGCCGTACTCTATAGCTATTGGCAGAACCAACAGCTCAAGGGGCCGAACCGCCTGAACCAGCAGGGAAACGATGAAAAAACGGGGCATGGTTTGAGGTAAACAGCGGCGGATCCCGCTGGATGATGGAGGCAATGGCCGGATCCCGTTTAAACTCTTTACTTAAGAACGAACGGATTTTGCGCCGTGACCAGCCCTTGGGATGGATGAAATCCGTATACAGCGATAAATCCCCGCCGTAGAATGCATTGAGGGGTAGGGTTGCCGCCTCGGGCCCGGCCAGGGGCAGATTAAAGATGGCCAGGTTAAGAAAGCCGATTTCGGCCTGGTGCTCAACCGTGAACGCCATGGTGCGCCTGGCACTGGCCTCATCCTCTGCAGGCGTCCCGAACAGGAGATACACATAGGTCATGATTCCTGCGGCCTTGAGCGCCCGCAGCACCTGCGATACGAGACCCAGCTGAATTCCCTTCTGCATGGCATCCAGCACCTGCTGATCCCCGGACTCAAGGCCCAGCTTCAGCATGACACAGCCGGAACGTCTCAGCTTGCGGCAAAACTCTGGATCGGCAAGATGCGCGGACACCCGGGCAAAGCCGTACCACTCCACGCCCAGGGGCTGAGCAACAAGAGCCTGCATCAGGGCCGGACTCACCGCATTGTCGAGGAAATGGACCAGCACCGGGCTGTAGCGCGCCACCAGAGGGGGCAGCTCCAGCAGGACCTGCTCCGGAGACAGGGGCAGGTACGGGTTATCCTCTGCGGTTTCCGGACAGAACAGACATTTATTCCAGTAACAGCCGCTGGATGCCCCATAGGGCAGAATGAAACCCGGGGAAAGATACTCGGTACAGTCATACTCCGGCCCCGCCGCCACTCCGGCACTCCCGGTCGTGCCGAGCAAATCCAGGAGCGGCTGCTCCCCTTGCCCGGCAAAACACGCCTCCACCAGACCGGCAAAGGGATTCGTCCACTGGGAACTGCGCATCCATGAGGTGACCAGACCGCCGCCGAGGATAATTTTCACCCGGGGAAACCGGGCCCTGAGAAAACCGATAAGGGCAAAGGTCGGAGCCGCCTGACTCAGATAGGTCAAGGAGATGCCGATATAGTCAGGCTCCTCCTGTTCAATAACTCCGCGTACCACATCCGCATAAAAAGGGTGAAAGAAGTGGTCGGCAAAGGTAGCGGCAGCCCGGAGCAGATCATCACTCTGCACCGGAGAAAACTGATCCTGATACTGCACCAGGGACAACTCCACCCCACGCCCTTCCCCCACCCCGGCAAGGACGCGATTCACATCCGCGACCACCCGCTTATACCGATCAAAACTAGCGTACCCCTGCGGATCCTGCAGTACGGCAAGATTGGCCTGGAGATTTTTGCGGGCGCGCAGGGACCAGCGGTCAGTTTTATCACAGGGAAGACTCAGCACATAGTCGAGCCCGAGACGATTGGCATCAAGGGTAGCACATGCAACCCCATTACCCCGGAGGAACCCGGCCAGACGGGCAATGCCGGCCGGCGGTTCGCAATTCTTGGCCAGGGGAGGATACAGTAACAGCAACGAGGCCAATCTACTGTCCCGCATGAATACGGCTGATCTGCTCGTTCAAGGTCCAGAAATCATACAGCACGCCGAAACCGAATAAACCCGCCGTGCAGAAATAGAGGATCGCGGTCAGCCACTTGCCCATATACAGCCGGTGCACCCCGAACAACCCGACAAAGGTGAGGAAAATCCAGGCGAGGGAATAATCCAACGGTCCTTCCTGATAACGGAAATCAGCATCCGCATCCATGCCGGGAATGAGAAAGAGATCAATGAGCCAGCCAATGCCCAGAAGGCCCAAGGTGAAGAGCCAGATCGTACCGGTAATGGGTCTGCCGTAATAGAACCGGTGGGAACCGGTAAAACCGAAGATCCATAAAATATAACCGATCGTCTTTCTATGGGTGTCACTCTGCTTAGGCATGGCTGTATCCTCTGTACATATTTCGGGGAACCCTTTTCATCCAGGGTATTCATCTTCAACAGTTAAAAAAACTAATTCTTTTTGTGATCATCCAGCTCTGTGTTAGAATTAAAACGATGAGCGATGCCACGTGTCCAGGCAACTCATCTCCAATCCTTAACCATTTTCCTGTATTTTCACACCGTACATTTACCTTTCCAATCAACTTTTCATGGTTACCGCAAAATGAACTCCAAGAACCAGGAACTCCCGAAGATGGACCGCTTCAGAGTGGAAATGATGCAGACCTACCTCTGCGGCTTAATGGACGATGGCAACTACCAGAAACTGCTCCTGTGCAGCCCGGAGGTTATTGAGCCCATTTTTAACGGTGCAACCCGCATGAACCCCGCGTCCATCTTTATCAACAGCGGTTCACCGGAAGACATCCAGACGATTCGTCAAAGAAGCCTTGAGCATAACGAAGAAACCGGACTGGCCACACCGGGCCACACCTATCATTTCGACGGGATCAATGATCAGGGGCGCGATACGGCCAACACCAGATACCTCGCCTACGCAGACACAGAGATCAGCTCTCTGCAGAACAAAAAAGAGCATCGGGCCGGTCTCCTGGAGGTCCGCAAGATCATGGACGACATTACCAAGGATAAGGAGATGATTGTTTCCTTTATCTCCAGGGGGCCCATCGGCAGTCCGGTGGCCGACCCGACCCTGCAGACCACGGATTCCTACTACGTGACCCATAGTGAATTTCTCCTCTACCGCATGATGGACCCCACATCCTTTTCTGAGGATGTGGCTGCAAAGGGGTATATGTTCATCAATTACCACAGCGCCGGCACCTTGACGGCAAACCATGTGTCCGCCGACCTGCATAACAGGCGGATCTATATGGACGTGGAACGTTTTCGTTCCTACTCCATGAACGCCCAGTATGCCGGGAACTCCATCGCCCCGAAAAAGATCAACCACCGCTTTGCCAATATGCACAACCTGCGGCACCACTTCGGCACCCGGCTGGACGAACATATGTTCATCACCGGTATTGATATGGAAGACGACGTCATCTATTTTGCCGGGGCCTACCCCAGCGGCTGCGGCAAGACCGGCACGGCCATGACCGGCACCCACCTCATCGGTGACGATCTTGCCAAAATATTTATTCACCCGGAAAGCGGTGAAATTCGCGGCGTGAATCCGGAAAAAGGCATGTTCGGCATCATTGAAGGCGTCAACCAGGAGGATGACCCGGAAACCATGGACATCCTGACCAGACCGGGCCACGAGGTCATCTTTTCCAATCTTCTCGTCAGTGAGGATAAGCCATACTGGCAGGACATGGGGTGCAACCTGCCGGCCAAAGGCCAAAATTTCGCCGGCGGCTGGACAGCCAAGTCTGGACAGCCCGCCTCCCACAAGAATGCCCGGTTTACCATTACCCTGGACAGCCTGGCCAATTACGATTCCGCTATGGAAGATCCCCAGGGGGTCAAGCTGAGCGGTCTCCTGTTCGGCGGACGGGACTATACCACCATGCCCGCCATCATCATGTCACATAACTGGATGAATACCGTGGTGCACGGCGCCATCATCCGTTCGGCCACCACGGCCACCGAGATCGATGCGGACGGCAGCGAGAAACGGTCCCCC
>JBFFNY010000218.1:0-3728 GCA_041562955.1 Desulfurivibrionaceae bacterium
CATTGCCATTCCCCAGGGCGCGGCCTGTCGGGAATTACAGCTCATTCCAACCCCGGAACAGAAGGCCATGATCCCTGAAAAGGTGCGGGCGGTCCGGGCCAGGAAGCCGATCATTATCATTGATTTTTATTCGGATGCCAATATTACTGAAGGGTGCGGCGCAGGACGCGTCACCCTGCATGTGAATAATACGGGTGATGTCGAGCCCTGTGTGTTCTTTCCGTTCACTGTGGATAACATTCGCAATAAACCATATCTCGACATCCTTAAATCTGACTTTCTCCAGGGGATTCGCAAGATCCACAAGGATCATCCCGGCAAGGTGCAGACCTGCATGATGATTTCTCAGCCCCGGGCCGCCCTGCAGGTTGTTGAGGAGTGCAAGGCCAGAGAGACATCCGAAGGAATCCTAGAACAACTCCATGCGCTCGCTGATCAACAATCATAAGCGCGTCCTCTTTATCTTTCCTCGGGAATTGGGAAGTCAGGTCTCAAATGATGCTGTCTTTCCTTTTCCGTTGCTGGGATTAACCCAGCTCGCCTCCGCCTTTCCTGACCATTACGACCTGACACTGGTTGATGAGAGTGTTAAACCCGTGACGGGTTGTGAAGACGTGGATCTGGTGTGCATTACCACCATGACGGCGACGGCAAGACGAGGGTATGAGCTGGGCGATCTCTATCGCAAGCGCGGCATTCCCGTCGTCATTGGCGGTCCCCATGCCACGGTTTTGCCCGATGAAGCCGGCCGCCATGCCAGTGCCGTCGTTATCGGTGAGGCGGAGAACATCATCCCTGGGCTGCTTGATGATTTTGAAGCAGGCACACTTAAGCCGTGCTACCGGGCCGGTGAGTATACCTCGCTGGCTGAACTGAACCCGCCCCGGGTCGACCTGCTGAATTGGCGGCACCGTCTGTTTCTGGCCTCCCTGCAAACCAGCCGCGGCTGCCCGAATAGCTGTGACTTCTGCTCTGTTCCCCAGGTTTTTGGTCGCACCCTGCGGCAGAAATCCCTTGAAACCATCAAGATTGAACTGCAGGCCGCCAGGAAATATCGGTCTAGGTATATGTTTGTGGTGGATGATAATTTCACCGCAAACAGGGGGCGCGCCCGCGAACTCATGGCGATCTTCAAGTTCTACGGCTTCCGCTGGATGGGCTTTTCCACCCTGGCCACCGCGGAAGATCCAACCTTCCTGCAGGAATTGCGTGATTCAGGTTGCATCTCCCTGTTCATCGGCTTCGAGTCGTTGCTGCAGCCGGATTCCTTTGTGAAAAACAAGAAGTATGCGGATTCCGCTGCGGTCTCCCGCGCCGTTAAGACGATTCATGATGCCGGCATCGGTGTCCAGGGCTCCTTCATCTTCGGCTTTGATCATGACACGGTCGCGGTGTTTCATAGGGTGGTGCAGTTTATTCAGGAGAATGAGATTGAGGTATTGAATATGAATATCCTCACTCCCTTCCCCGGGACAGGCCTCTACGACCGTTTTGAGACAGAAGGCCGGTTGCTCCACCACGACTGGCCGCAATACGATATGAATCATGTGGTGTTTCAGCCCAAGGGGATGACGCCGGAAGAATTGCTGCAGGGGTATCTCTGGGCGATTAAATATCTGGCCTCGCCCACCGTGATCCTGAAACGACTGTCCCTGCGCAGACCCAATTACACCTATTTTCTTACGGCTAATTTTTCCCTCCATCGCGCCCATACCAATATGGCGAATAAATTATGGAATAAAGAGGTGCAGCAGCAGATTGAAGCACAGGGAGGATGCCGCATTGATCACTGAGCTCGGTATTATTTTCACTTCCTACCTCGGCCTGGGTCGCACAGGTGCCATTGCCAGCTCTTTTTATCTGCAGGAGAATGTCCTGCTCACCTTGATGACGGCCCTCGTTCTTGATTTCTTTCAGATCCCGGTTTATGGCATTTTTCTTGAGAACAGCTCGAAACAGACCGGCTTTGGCCGGAAAATGAGGGGCTGGCTTGACACTAAACGCGGACTCTGGGATGAGAGAATTAATGCGGGCGGTTTCTGGGCGAAACTTGCCCGGCTGAAACCTCTGGCCATTATTCTCGTGTCAATCATTCCGGTGCGCGGCTGCGGTATTATTTCGGCCTGTGTCCTGTGTTTTATCCTGGGATTCTCACGGTTGTACGGCACACTTCTCATCATGGTGGGGTCGGTCCTCGGCGCCTGTATCACCTTGGCCATTCTCTATGAACCCCTGAGGCTGCTCCATGGTTAGACCACGTATCCCCGAGACCTGTGAGGTTGAAACAGAGACCATCGGTGTCTTTTCCCGTGTGGCGGGGTGGACCGGTTTCGGCGCCGCGTGGCGAGTCCGCGGGATCATGGGTGAAGGGTTTAATCCCGGTGAACTGGTGGTTGATGTGGGGACCGGACCTGGAACGATTCCGCTGCATCTGCAAAAAATGTTTCCTGAAACCTGTTTTCATGGTCTGGATCTGGGGTTGCCCATGCTGGCGGAGGCCCAGTATCATGCTGCGCGGATGCAACTCCCGTTGCCACTCATTTGCGGGGACGGCACCGCCCTGCCTTTTCAGGATGATTCCCTCGATATGGTCATTTCCTTTTTCTGCCTGCATCACCTCAATGACCCCGGTTTTTTCCTGCAGGAAGTTGACCGTGTTTTGAAAGAAAAGGGTAAGGTGCTTATTTTAGATTTCAAGCGGGATATCCCGTCCCTGGTCTACAGGGCGATGAACCTGGTGTGGAAGGCAGGTTTTATCTTCAGCCCGGGCAGAAAGGGGCTGAAGGAATCCATTGATTCGGCCTGGACCCGTACGGAGATTCAGGCCGTACTTGAGGAGCGGAACCTTGCGCGTTTTCTGGTGCATGAGACACGGACCGAGCTGCTCATTACAGCCGGCATACACAAGTTCCATGGAGCGTTGAAGTGAACTATTTTCTCAATCTTGTCTTCGTCGTATTCGTTACCTGCATTCCCCTGGTCTGTGCGGCCGGTGACCGTGTTCTTGCAGGGATAGAGGCGAAAAACCTGCTTGAGCGGGTGAAACAGAATCAGGCCGGGCTGCAGACCATATCCGGTGCGTTTAGTGAAGAGCGCATGATCTCCACCATGCCAGTCCCTTTACACTTCAAAGGGCGGATCTATGCTGAACCGCCCGGGTTTCTGTTTCTGGCCTATGAGGAGCCGATACACCATATCATGAAGGTGACGGGGGATACGGTTATTTTCTATGTGGAGGATGCCGCCACCGCCGATCAGGTCAATATGCAGAACGGCGACGCTGCACACCATCCCCCTGATTTATTCACCTGGTCACCCTCTGATTTCAAGGGCGAGATTCTCGAAACAGAACAGGGGTATGTCTTCCATAATCCCGCCATTCAGGCCGGTGACCGGCAGATCCGCATTACATTGAATAAAGAAACGTTAATGGTCCGCTCCCTCATCCTCCAGGAACCGGGCGGGGATATCACCACCATTGTCATGCATGATCTCCAGATCAATACCCCTATTCCAGAAGCCATTTTGCATTATCAATTACCCGAAGGGGTAATTATTAATAAAATGGGGCAATAGAAGGTTGATGACAGATTCTTTTAACATCGCCATCGCCGGCATGGGTCTTATTACCCCGGCCGGTTCCGGTCTTGAACCCTTTGCGGACCAGTTGTTTGCCGGTCGCCATCAATTTCAGAAGATTCAGGGATTCGATGGCTCCAGCCACAGGA
>JBFFNY010000219.1:0-3701 GCA_041562955.1 Desulfurivibrionaceae bacterium
AGAAAGAGATCTCCTTCACCTGCCTGAAAGGATTTGACTCGCCGACTGCGTTCCTTGACAGGGGTGTTGCCGTCCAGATATTGGTACTGTATCTTTTCTTTGTCGAGGTACTCACGAATAAGGGCAAGGTGGGTTGTGAATTGGCTGAACACTAAGGCCTTGTGGTTATTTGCCAAGAGATCTTTGGTGACTCGGCTGAATAGGGCGAGTTTTGAACTTTTAATCGTTGCTGATGGTGTGACCAACCGTGGGTGGCAACTTGCCTGACGGAGTCGGGTGATTTCGGCAAGTATCCGCATCGGGCGCGATTTTACAGCCGTTTCATTTTGGATGTTGGCTAAGGCCTCCTGGCGTAGCGCTTCATAAAAAGACCGTTCATCATCACTCATTTCTACTTTGAGAATGATTTCGGTACGGGGGGGCAATTCCTCTAAGACCTGAGCCTTAAGTCGGCGTAAAATAAAAGGCTGAACAATCTTTTTAAGGGTCTGTTTTGCCATGAGATCATTATGGCGTTCAATGGGGGTGCTGAAACGGCGGTTAAACTGGTTGTGATTGCCAAGAAGTCCGGGATTGATAAAATTAAAGAGATTCCATAGTTCGCCCAGGTGATTCTCAATTGGCGTTCCTGTGGTGATGACCTTGAAATCGGCGGAGAGGCTCATTGCCGCACGGGAACGTTTGGTGGCTATATTCTTGATGGCCTGTGCCTCGTCAAGGATGATGGTGTTCCATTGCAGGGAGGAAAGTAAGGATTCTTCTTGTTGCAGGAGGCCGTAGCTTGCAATGAGTATATCCAGCGGTTGTAGTTCTGAGATGATCTCTTCACGTTGATTTCCGCCAAACATAATCGGGTTTAAAGACGGAGCAAAACGCTGCATTTCTTCGAGCCAGTTCATGCACACGGACGTGGGGGCCACGACGAGGGACGGTCCGTCTGCGGCTCGCGATAAAAGTACGGCCAGGGCTTGGATGGTTTTCCCAAGTCCCATGTCATCAGCGAGACAGGCGCCTCCTCCCCAGTGGGCGAGACGTCTGAGCCAGATGTACCCTTCCTCCTGATAATCCCGCAATTCCGCCTGCAATGTGGAGGGCAGTTCCGGGTTTAATGTTTGCGCTTCCTCGATGAGTTGCAGCCGTTTTTCCCAGGTATCATTTCCTGAAATCTCTGCCCCTTCAGCCGCAAAATCGGAAAGGATATGGCTTGTTAAGGGGTGAATGTTGATTTCCTGATTTTTTATAGTGCTGATGGCTGCCAGGTCATCCATTCTTGATTTAAGTGATTTTGACAGGGCGACGAATTGACCGTTTTGCAGGGGAATGAATCGTGATTGTTGTTTGTCCACAAGCTGAATAAGCTGACGCATATCCATAACTTTGTCTTGATCTATCTGTACCGAGCCTTCAACACCAAACCAATTACCTTTGTTTTTTATTTGGACTTTAAACTGTCGAAAATCAATGGGATTTGCAAGTTTGAGTTTTTCACCTTCCGGCCATTCAATATGGATTGTATCTTTAATTGGATCAAGTTCTTCCATGAGGGTGAGGCAGCTTTCAGTGTCATTGAGGTAATATTGGTAATCTGTGCAATCCAGGGGCGATAGTATGGGACAATGGTCGATGGCCTGTTGGCATCTTCGTGTTTCCTCGGAAAAGTTTCGTGTGGTTTGCAGTTGCTTACCAGTAAGCTCCGCAATGATCCTGATGGCGCCATGCCCCGGCTGAACATAGGGGCCGCGGCCATTAAACGGGCGAATGAGTATGGCAAGTCTGAAGCCGTTGCCGACGGGGGTAAGTTGAATGATGGGAGTGGAGTCCGGGGTGATCTGGGGAATATCCGTCGTTGGTTTGCCAATCTCAGAGTGTATTGTCACGGAGGAGGAGAGTGCGCCCAGTGTTTCCATGACCTTGTCGTGCCCTGCTTTAGGAATAACCAAACCGGTGTGGCCGATGATTTCAAGAATGCGCTGATGTTCATGGGTAACTTTAATTACTTTAAAAAGATGGGGACCCTCAGGGACAACAACTGCCTTGGCCGTCCCAAGTTTTGGGATGAGTTGCAACCGGATATCGTCGCCCTGTTCTTGAACAAGGAGTTGCGGGAACCCTTCGGCTATTTCCACCGCAACATCAGGTTGCTGATGGAGAAAAACATGAGGATGGCCTATGAGGGCAGGGAGCGCTTTAGGAATATCAAATTCGTATTTAGTGGTTCCTCTATGGTTTTTCTCTCGTAATGAAGAAAGAATTTTTTGATCCTGTTCTATCAGAAAATCCATATCAGTTTGCTCAAAGAGGCGCTTGTATGAAATGGAACGCCCCTTGGACCAGGTGGTCCCTTTGTTATGCCTTTGCATCTTTGGCGTGATGGCCAGGGTTTCACCAGTATATTTCACAAGCCAGATCAGGCGCGTCGCAGGTTTAAGCATTTCCGTGAGCTCATCATCTTTGACGGCGGTGAGAGCATTTAAGGCCTGTTGCCAGGATTCTTCAAAGGGAATGAGCGCGGCGAGGCTTGGATATGTGCCCTCCTGTTTGCCCTGTGCATATTCAAGAAGGCCTTGGCATTCATTGGCAATCCAGGAGAGATCGCTTTTCGCGGCTTTTTTTCTAAGGATTTGCAGTGATGTTTGCAGCTCGTCCGGTAGTGAACGGTTTATCCAAAAAGTACAGAGGGCACTGGTTAAGATTTCAAGGGGATGGTTTCCTATGGGAAAGATGGGTAAGTTGCTATACAGGCCAAAAGATTGTCGCCTGAACAGAACAAATTGCTCCAGGATTTCATAACATCCGTATAACGGGTTGTCGCGCTGGGTGGTAAGAATTGTTTTTAAATAGGTTTGAATGGTGCGCAGATGATGAAACTCACCCGTCTTGAGGAGGGCGAAAAGATAGAATAAGCCTTCCGGGCCCGGAAAATAGAAGGTGGCACCCTGGGTTAAACGGAGAAATTTTAATTCTGTGTCAAAAACATGACAGGCTTCAGCATTATTGTTTTGGATAAAATGAAGCCAGCCTCTGATGCCCATGGAGGTTGATTCGTGAGGAAAGGTGAGTGCTGTGACCTTGTCGGGTTTGTTTTGTATGAGTCCGCAAACACCACGGAGATAAGAAATAGCGGTCTTGCCGTTGTCTTCGAGTTTTATCCAGTGTCGAGGGGTCTCGAGGAATGCGATTGTTTTATTAATATTGAGTAGCTTCGCCACCGAGTCTGTCACAATATGATGCATGGCATGCACCAGTAGATGGGATGGCAAGGTGAGGAGTGTTTTGGTGGAAAACGGATTGTTGAGGATGCGGGTTAATGGCGAAAGTGAGACTTTTTTACCCGTCTCGTAAAACTTCAAAAAATAGGTGTTAAAATACTCAATATTGTTGAGGTAAAGGCCAAACCGCATCTCCCGCAAGCAGACCAATTGTGATGGTTTTGAAGAGCTGGGCAAGGTGTGCTGGATGGCCTGCACCATTTCGCCGAAGCAGGGTTGCCCGATAAGGGTGCGAGTCAGGGGCTCTCTGAGAAGGGCATGGCATTGGTGTTCAGCGGTGATCAGCCCTTCTTGTTGTAATGTGTCGAGAATAGACTGTAGAGGTATTTGTTGTACAATGTCCCCAGGTTTTTTGCGCCAGTAGGCCAGAGCTTTTGCCAGATCACGTACCGTGACAGGGGTATAGAGAACCGCCAGAAAGGAAAGAACCCC
>JBFFNY010000220.1:0-3694 GCA_041562955.1 Desulfurivibrionaceae bacterium
CGGCAAAGTCGCGCAGGGAATCAAAGCGCAGGGCGAGATCCTTGCGTCGCGCTCTGGCATTGGCGGGCAGCATGACAAATTTGGCCGGGTCCTTGATGAACCCGATTTCAACCGTGCCCTCGGTGCGGTCGCCGACGGCCACCTGCCCCTTCACATGGGCGACGCGGGTGGTGGTGCGGAGCAGAACCGGGGTGTCCAGCTGCTCTGAAAGCGCAAAGGCCTCAAGGAGCATGTCATGGGCCTCGCTCGGGTCGGCAGGCTCGAGCATGGGGATCTTCGCTGCATAGGCATAATTGCGATTATCCTGCTCGTTCTGGGAGGAGTGCATCTCCGGGTCATCGGCATTGATGATAACCATGCCGCCGCGGATACCGGTGTAGGCTGCGGTGAAGAGGGGGTCTGCCGCCACATTCAAGCCGACATGCTTGAGGGTGGTTAAGACCCGTGCGCCGCCAAAAGAGGCGCCGAGGGCAACTTCCATGGCAACTTTTTCATTGGGCGCCCATTCCGTATACACATCGTCGTAGCGGACCAGGTTTTCCAGGATCTCAGTGGACGGCGTGCCCGGATATCCGGAAGCCACGGTGACACCGGCTTCCCAGGCAGCCCGGGCAATTGCTTCGTTTCCTGATAACCATAAGGTTTCGTTCTTGGCCATGGTGGTTACATCCTCCTTGTTATTGATCCCTCTGCAGCCATTCTGCTGCGCTGGAATCTCTATTGCGTGCCAGAAATAATAACCTGAGTAGGGTTGCCTATTTTGCTGACCAGGGGTGCAGCTGGGGATGGTTTGGTCATGCCTGGCAACCGTTTATCCGGATAAATCATCTGGGGCTAGGTATAGTTAGCAGGGTTTATTACCATGGATGATTATGTATTTCAAGTAGTCGGGGATGGCGGCGAGGGAAGAAATCACGGGTGGATTAATTTTTCAGCAACCTGCAGCAATTCCTTGGTGATCGGCAAGGCCCCGCCGAAATCAAAGGTGTTGAGCTTCTGCTGTATTTTACGCAGAGGAGGGCCGAAGACCGGGTGTCCCCCTGCGCAGGCGAGGAGATTGGCAATGGCGGCTTCAGCGTCGAGATCATTGGTGGCCAGCATGGTGTGGAGTTCTTTCAGCTGTGCGGCCACATCCATGTAGTCAACCTGCGTTGCCGGCTGCTGTTCCTCCTGTTGACTCTGTTCAAGCTCTGCCGGAATCGTCTCAATGGAATCCATGACAATGGCGAGTGCGCCGCGGAAGGTGTGGAGCAGGGCTTCGCTGACCTCTCCTCCCTGTTTGATGGTTCCTTCGATGAGCTGGCACGCCTGCTCCAGGTCAGAGGCGGCGAGATTTGCGGCCATGCCTTTGATCGTATGGCAGAATAACTGCATCTCGGCGGTTTTTTGGGCGGCAAGGAGGGTGGCCATCGTTTCTCCGGCATCATGGTACTCGTCGTAGAAACTGCGCAGCAACGTGGTGTAAAAAATGACATTATGGTTCAGGCGGGCGAGCCCTGCCTTGATGTTGAGGCCGGCCATCTGGTCCGGCAGCTCCAGTGTTGTCTCTGTTGCATGGGATGCAGGTGAAGGTTTCAGCGGTTCTTCACTGAAGGCCAGGTATTTATTGAGGGTTTTATAGAGGAATTTCTGATCAATGGGTTTGGGGATGTAATCATCCATGCCGACCTTGATACATTTTTCTCGATCTCCGGCAATGGAATGGGCGGTGAGGGCAATAACAATCATGTCACAGGTCTTGGGGTTTTGGCGAATGAGCTGGGTGGCCTTGAGACCGTCCATCACGGGCATTTGCAGGTCCATGAGAACAAGGTCAATGTCATCCATTTCGTCTAACATGGTCAGGGCCTGCTTGCCGTTATCAGCCAGGACAATCTGGCAGCCGCTGTTTCTGAGGATTTCCAGGACAACTTGCTGGTTGATGCGATTATCTTCCGCAACAAGAATCTTCGCGCCGTTGTAATTAGGGAGGGTGAGAGGAACGGGTTCGTAACTGTCCTCGAATTCCGTTATAAGGCCCAACCCCTGCCGTACGGTTTTGATGAGATCTTTTTGTTTCAGTGGTTTGTCCATAAGGTCAAAAATGCCCATGGCCCGAGCTCGATTGGCGTCTTCAGAATTAACATCATTCATGGCCAGCCCGATGGGCAGCGGCTCTTTTGACTGCAGCCCGGTGAAGGCTGCAAAGACCGTGTCCGGTTCGGTCCCCAGATCCGCTATAATCATATCCACCCGTGTCCCTTCGTCTGTCGCCAGAGTGAGGGGGATGTCGTAGGCGGACGGCACAGGGATGGTTTTAAAGCCGGCGTCCATCAGGGTGTCTTGCCAAGCCGTGCGGGCCACCTTGTTGGTGTGGCAGACCAGGATGGTCTTGTCACTCCATTCTTCGGTCTGATCATAGAGGGTCTGCTGTTCGGGCTGCAGGGAGAAGCGGGCGCTGAAGAAGAAGGTGGAGCCTTGGCCAGGCTGGCTTGAGACTGTAATGGACCCGTTCATCATCTCGGCAAGTTGTTTGGAAATGGCCAGACCAAGTCCGGTGCCACCATGTTTTCTGGTGATGGAGCTGTCGGCCTGATGAAAGGCGGAGAAGAGTTGTTCGGCCTGCTCGTCTGAAAGGCCGACTCCTGAATCTGAAACGGCAAAGAGGAGTGTCGCCTCTGTTGCGGATTGGTTCACACAGCTGACATGGAGGGCAACCTCGCCCAGGTCGGTGAATTTTATACCGTTCGCGATAAGATTGATCAGGACCTGCTCCACCCGTAAGGGGTCACCTTGAAGGCCGTTGGGGACATCGCCTGCAGTATAGACAATGAACTCAATTTCTTTTGCTTTGACCTTGTCAGTGAAGATATTGATGATGTTGTCGAGGGAGTCCTGCAGGTTAAAATTGATCTGTTCAAAATCAAGTTTCCCGGCTTCAATCTTGGAGAAATCAAGGATGTCATTGATGATTCTCATGAGGGAGTTTGCCGCACGGTTAATGGTCTTGATGTAATTTTTCAAGCGGCTCGTCAGCGGGAGCTGCAATGCCAGAACACTCATGCCGATGATGGCATTCATCGGGGTTCGGATTTCATGGCTCATATTGGCCAGAAATTCTGATTTTGCCTTGGAGGCGCCGCGGGCCTGTTCTTCCGCAATACGGCGATCCCGCGCCTCAATGGTGAGACGTTGATTTGAGCTGCGCAGCTCCTGGGTGCGGCTTGCGATTCGTTGTTCGAGCTCGGCGTTGAGCTGCTCAAGCTCCAGGACGGCAAGTTCAAGCTTGTCATTGGCCTCTTCCAGTTTTCCTGAATATTCAATCTGCACCTGATTTTTTTCTTCTTCAAGAAGATGAAAGCGGTCGGCGAGGGCCAGGGCGAGAATCAGCACCTCCCATGAGGTGCCGATCTGGGTGGACCAGGTGGTGATAAAGATGTTGGGGAGAACACCGAGGGTCTTGAGGGAGTAAACCGCGACCCCAAGGAGGGAAATGGACCATGCCAGGGTGTAATAGAAGGCTGGTCTGTACCCTTTGATCATGATGCGGAATCCGGCAAGAACCATAATGGGCAGGGTTATAAAGGCGAGGACTGCAACCTTGATGCTGATGGCATACGGCAGGGTTAAACTGATAATAATACCCAGCGCTGAAAAGGGGACAATGGCGGCAACCCATCTATGCAATTTTGGGGTGTGTTTCGGCGTATTGAGA
>JBFFNY010000221.1:0-3692 GCA_041562955.1 Desulfurivibrionaceae bacterium
GCCGTGAGAATACGGGGCAGACGCACCTCCATCACCACAAAGGGGATGGTCCGGTCAACACCGGCCAGCAGGGTTTCATTCCCCGTGACCTTCCCCCAGAGTACCGTGACAATATCCATGGCGGAGATCTGCATATAACCCATGGTGGCCGAGATGATAATGGCCGCACCGGTGGCCAGACCCAGTCCGGTGAGCAGAAGCGTATAAGTTGTCTTAGTCATTAGGTGGATAGTCTGTAGACTGATTAGTTTTTCGAAGAGAGCGGATTAAAGCCCCCAGCACCTTTTCTGTTTCTACAAGTTTTGATTCACAGTCCATCAAGTTATTCTCAGAGACATACCCTAACCTTTGTGACAAACTAAACTGATAATGCAACTCTCTCAGTGAAGAAAACGCAATATCAAGAAAACGAAGGAATTCAGCCTGACTTTCACGAGCACAGCCTTCCACAATATTTGAAGGAACTGAAACAGCAGCTCTTCTCATTTGTGACGTTAAACCATACAGTTCTTGTTTCGGGAAATTTGCAGTCTGCTTATACGTAAGAATTGCAACGTCATCAGCCAACTCAAACGCCCTGAGTTTCTTATGATTTCTCAAACAGCACCCCTAAAGACTAATCAGTCTACAGACTAACCCACCTAGAAAAAATAATAAGCACAACCAATGATAATAATAGACGCAGCCCGGGTCACCTGACTCACCCCAACCAGCTCCGCCGCCAGCCTCGGGTTGAATATACCCACATAATACGGGAACTGATGGCGCATGGCACGAATCGGCGCCGACAGGATATTACCCACCAGGAGGGCCAGCACCACCTCGCGGTAGCCGAGGGAATGGTCGGCGAGCAGAACAGACGCCGCCGCCAGACCTGCAGAAAACTCAGCCGTCACATGCAGAATCACAATGGACAGCGACTGGGGATCAAGCCAGCTTAAGAGAAAACTCCGGGCTGAGAGTTCCTCCATTTTCTGAAATATACCGTACCGTCCCAAGAAAAAGAAAATAACATACACGGGAACCAGAAATTTTAAAATACGGGGTATACGGCTCTTCAGCCTTTTCACACTCTTGACCCAGGCCTGATATAAACTGACCTCTTCCTTCTGTTGCATCATAATTTCAGCGCCATCACCATGCAGAACCAGCCGCCCCACAAGTACCACCCCGAACGTCTGGAGCAGGGCCGCGCTGAAGGTAATACCTACATAAATAAAGGCCGCGCCATGGATGAACGGCGCGGTTAAAAAAAATACCGTGGGCAGATGCAGAAAAAAGCGGGGCAACGAGTTGAACAAATTTGCCAGCACCAGTTCTTTCTTATCAATTTTCCCCGTGGCAAAGGCCTCGGCGAGCATCGTATTTGCCGACACCCCGGAGAAAAAGGCCATGGAGAAACTGGCCCCGGTCACACCAGACAAATTCCCTAAACGGATCAGAGGACGGGCCAGCATCGCCATGCGATTGGTCCAGTTCAACGATTCAATAAAATTGGCAACCACAAGCCCCACTGAGATAAACAGCAGAATCCGCAGCAGCGGCCAGAGGATCTGGGACCAGAGTTGCATAAAGAGATCAGGGTTCATAGTTTTCCGCTCTAGGTCAGGGGTGAAACGTAAAAAAACATTTCACCCCTGGCGCCTCACACCTTACCTCAAGAGAATTCCGGCATCTGCCGCAGCATCTTCAAGGTTTGCCACAAAGATATCGGTAAATTCATCATTATCGCCAAGTCCTGCGGCAACAACAACAACCTCAATGCCGTTTTTCTCCAGGATCGCCTTCCAGGAAAAGGCATCATCTCCGGCCATATCATTGAGGGCGTGATCTCCGGCAACAATCATAAAAGGCTTTAAGATAACTTTGTTAACCCCGTACAGCTTCAACATCTCCAAGACCTCTTCAAGCCCGGGAAACCCCTCAACATTACCAATGGCAGTCACCACCTCGGGATACATCCTGCGCATCACCGTTGCCAGTTCCAGATACGCCCCGCCATTACCGGGGAAAAACTCATTGCCATGTCCCATATACACCAGCCCGGCACCCTCCTTCATCGCCAGCTCTACATCAGAGGCAACCGCCCTGGCCGCCCTGTCAATATCAGCGGTATACGGATGTTTCGTGCCATATGTCCCTAAGGCCGGTCTGCCGAGCACAACCTTGTGAAAGGGTTTATACTTTACCTTTTTTAAGGTTCCCATACTCATGAAGGCATCAACATAGGTATGCAGATCAAGAAACTCTTCACCCATGGAGATATGGGTCGGCTGCAGAATAATGGTATCATAGCCTTCATTCTGCAGATCAGCAATCGTTGCCAGGGGCGTCTTGACATGGATAATATCAAGGGGAATTTCAGGATGGGCCGCGAGGTACTGGGCATCTTCAGCCCGATCTTGCCACCGTTTACGGATAATATTTGAGGTGAACGCCATCCGCACCGGCACATGGGGATACTTTGCCTCAATCTTGGCCCGGATATTGATCAGGTCCTGCAAGGCAGGCTCCACCGTGGTACCAAACATTGCCAGCACAATGGCCTCCTTATGCTCAACATCATAGGCGCCGCTTGCAAAACTACCTGTTGCACAGAACAGGGACATCATTACAACTGTGAAAAAACAGACCGCAACTTTCATAACACACTCCAGCTTTCTACGATCCGGGCATAAAAAAACCCAGACCAATTAAAATTGATCCGGGAAAGCCCTCTTTTCCACGAATGATTGCATACCCCTCGCCGCATGGGAAAACCCATACTGCTGTCCACGGAGATACTCTATCCTGCGATGCCTTTTCTCCGGCATCGCAGCTTATAAGGGATTTTCCACCCCCTTATAAAACATTTCCAGACAGGTCTTCTGACTCACGGATCAACCGAAGTAGTACGTCTTCCCAACCACAGTACAAAAAGGTCAGTGACATAATGTACTACTCGTCCCCGTTTACAGCGGCGGGCCCGTCCCAGAATCACACTGGGTTCCCTATTAAGCTCAACAAAGAGCACCTGAAAACAGTCCACTTTTAACTGAAAAACAGGCCCATGTCAATCATCGAAGGGGTTGATGCAGCACCTCCTTAAGCTCTTAGCCAAAACATCTCAACATTCCAAGAGGTTAACAGGCCCCTCCCAGGACACAGCAGGTCAATTCAACCCGGCCGGGCAAAACACTTAAAAAATAATCTTGAACCCGCAATATCAAGTTGATAGGCTGTAAGATACGGCGTTGTATCGGATTCCGTACGGAGGCATATCAGTAAATGGGGCGGGAAAAAGCGGAAAAAACAGGATGCTGGTTGACAGGTGAATCGAATGCCAGAACTACCCTTGCGCTCACCTGCTGGACCCTCCTCCTTCTATTCCTTTTTGTCCTGAGTTCGTATCGAATAAACCACTTTGCCGAACAAGTGGCCATTACGGCAACACGAAGCCACTTCCAGAAAGATCAAGCATTCAGAGAGTGGGCAACAGGTCACGGCGGTGTTTATGTCCCCATAACGGCGGCAACGCCGCCCAACCCGTACCTCAGCCATATTCCCCTTCGCGACATCACCAGCCCGGACGGCACCCGACTCACCCTCATGAACCCCGCCTATATTGTTCGCCAACTCAATGAACAATACCATGAGACCTACGGCATTACAGGCCACCTCACCAGCCTGAAGCCGTTACGCCCGGAAAACAA
>JBFFNY010000222.1:0-3679 GCA_041562955.1 Desulfurivibrionaceae bacterium
AAAACAGACTGCCAACCCGGCGCGACCCTGAAGATACAGGGGGAGATCGCGGCCGGCTGTCTCACCGAATACACTCTCAGCCCCGGGACCGCCATCCGCATCATGACCGGCGGCAAAGTCCCCGACACCTGCAATCAGGTCATCCCCTTTGAACTGTGTACAGAGCATGACGGCATTATCACCATCAGGAAGACCCCCCATCGCTCCCATGTCCGGAAAATCGGTACCGACATCAGCCGGGGTAAAAAAATAATCGGCCCCGGGGAACCCGTCACCCCGGGTCACATGCATCTGGCCGCCACCGCCACCGTCAAGACGATTCACGTGTTCAACACCCCGCGGATCGGCATTCTCTGCACCGGCAGTGAGCTGGTGGATGAGACGCCGCAGCCTGGGCAGATCATCTCCGGCAACCGCTTTCTCCTGGCCGGGCTTGCCAAACGGGCCGGGGCAACCATCGCAACCGCCTCCACCGTACAGGACAATATTGACGACATCCGGAAGCAGCTTGAGACCATGGGAGAACAGGCCGATATCGTCATCACCACAGGCGGGGTCGGCCCGGGTAAATATGATCTGGTCCGGCAGGCCATGCTCCAGAACGGCGTCACCATTTTATACGAAAGCCTCAACCTCAGGCCGGGAAAATCCACCCTGTTCGGCCGACGCGGCAACACCCTGTTTTTTGCCCTCCCGGGGCCGCCGCCCGCCGCCCGCCTCCTCTTCCACGAACTGGTCCACCCGGCCATCCTCGCACTGCAGGGAAATCACAGCCAGACGCCGCGCGCCATCAAGGCCCATCTCACCAGGGAGCTGGCCATCAAACAAATCGGCATCCTCAATCTCAAGGGAGGGATGGTGACAATCGACAAGGGCCAATGTACTGTGCGGCCGGCCTTGCGCGACGAGGCCGCCAACTGTATCATTCTCATGCCGGCCCATCGCCGCACCTTAAAAAAAGGTTCACTCGTGACGATTCATTTGACCGAGTGGTAGGATATGGTAAATACTGGTTGCAAACGTGAACGATTCAGAGCGAACCATAGATCCGTGTAACGCGGTTTTATGACTCCACCTTCCAACACCATTCATTCCATAGTCAGGACATCCCATGCTAGAACTTCGATTTATCAGAGAAAATATCGACCTTGTAACCGAAAGACTGGAATTCCGCGGCATCACCAATTCCCGGATCAGCGAATTCAGCGAAATCGACTCCAAACGGCGCGAGGCCCTCTCTGAAGTCGAAGCCCTGCGCAATAAGCGCAAGACCGTGTCCATGGAGATCGGCACCCTCAAGAAAAACAAGGAAAACGCGGATGTGCTTGTGGCCGAGATGAAGGAGGTCGGCGACCGCATCAAGGAGCTGGAGACGCTGCTGGTCACCATTGAGGAGGATCTGCAGGACATTGTCATGTCCATCCCAAATATGCCCCACGAATCGGTCCCCCGCGGCAGCGATGACAGCGACAATGTCGAGATCCGCACCTTCGGAGAACCCACCGTCTTTTCCTTTGAGCCCAAACCCCACCATGAGCTCGGCGAGGCGGACGGCTCCATCGACTTTAAACGCGCCGCTAAATTATCCGGGGCCCGTTTTGCCGTCTTAAAGGGGTTTGGGTCACGGCTGGAGCGGGGGTTGATCAATTTCATGCTGGACCTGCACACCCAGCGGCATGGGTACACCGAGGTGCTGCCGCCGTTTCTGGTGAACACCGAGACCATGACCGCCACCGGTCAGCTTCCCAAATTTGCCGATGATCTGTTCAAGACCTCTGTCTCCGACCGCGACCTGTGGCTCATTCCCACCGCCGAAGTTCCCATCACCAATCTCCACCGCGATGAAACCCTGGACCCTGCCGAACTGCCGGTGAAATACTGCTCCTACACCCCCTGTTTCCGTTCTGAAGCCGGCTCCTACGGCCGCGACACCAAGGGGCTCATTCGCCAGCACCAGTTTGACAAGGTGGAGCTGGTCAAATTCACCCGACCTGAAAACTCCAGTGACGAACTGGACAAACTTCTGGCGGATGCGGAGGAGGTGCTGCAGCTGTTGAATCTTCCCTACCGGGTGGTCGCCCTCTGCTCCGGGGATCTTGGCTTCTCCGCCAACAAGACCTACGACATCGAGGTATGGATGCCCGCCCAGAAGATGTACCGCGAGATTTCATCCTGTTCCAATTTCGGCGATTTCCAGGCCCGGCGCGGCGGGATCCGCTACCGCCCGGAAGGGGAGAAGAAATCCGCCCTGGTCCACACCCTGAACGGCTCCGGCCTGGCGGTGGGACGCACCCTGGCCGCCATCTACGAGAATTACCAACAGGAAGACGGTTCGATCAAATTACCGGCAATACTTGAACCTTATTTTCAGACACGGTTTTAAAGCCAGCCGAACGGCCATGGACTACTCCATGGCCAGTTCAATCAAACGGTCAAGCAGGGCGGAGAAATCAAGGCCATAGGCCTTGGCCGCCTGGGGCAGGAGACTTGTTGGAGTCATGCCGGGAATGGTGTTGGTCTCAATGACAAAGAGCTCGCCCGCCTCATTGAAGATCATATCCGTACGGCTGTACCCCCTGAGCTTGAGCGCCCTGTGGGCCCGAACCCCGTATTCCTGCGCCTTATCCCAGATCTCCTGCGGAACCTGGGCCGGGCAGATCTCGGTGGTGGCTCCAGGGGTGTATTTGGCGGTGTAATCAAAAAAGCTAAACGACTCCCCCGGGATGACCTCCACCAGCGGCAGGGGGACCAGATCAGCATTGCCGAGCACCCCCACCGTAATCTCCCTCCCCTTGATAAACTGCTCCACCATCACCTCGGAATCATAGGTAAAGGCCAGCCCAATCCCGGCGCCCAGCTCTTCGACATTATGGGCCAGACTCATCCCCAGGGACGACCCCTGGCGGATGGGCTTGACCACCAGGGGAAAACCGAGCTGCTCACCAATCCCTTGGGGATTCTCGATATCCCCACGACTGGCCATGTGATAGGCGGCCACGGGCAACCCTGCACTGACATATTGCTTCTTGGCCACATCCTTGTCCATGGCCATGGCACTGCCGAGCACCCCGGCCCCCTGATACGGCACGCCGAGCAGATCGAGCATCCCCTGCATGGTGCCGTCTTCACCGAAGACGCCATGGAGGAGAATAAAGGCCACATCAAGCTTGTCTGCATCCTGGGCCAATTTCCCAAGGTCGGTTGCCGGGTCATATTGAAAGACATCGTATTTTTCAGTATCAAGGGCCTGCATCACCCCTTTGGCTCCGGCCAGAGACACCTCACGTTCCCCGGATTTTCCTCCGGCAAGAAGAGCTAACTGTATTTTTTTTGACATTAATGATACCTTCAAGCTTAATTATAAAAATGGATTATTATATCAGGAAAAGGGGCCACCCTGATGCCGGATAATTATTCATGATCATCCCCTAATTGTCAATGGATACAAGCATGACATCTCATAACCAGCATGCGGCCCCCTTCCCGGCCATAACCCCTGCCATCCTCGGACAGATTGAGGCGATTGTGGGAAAGGAAAGGGTGGAAACGAACAAAGAAGAACTCCTCTGCTACTCCTATGACGGCACCGGCCAGGAATCCGTACCCGAGGCGGTCGTCTTCCCTGAAAACACCCAGCACGTCGCCGCCATCATGAAACTGGCCCATGCCAACCGCATCC
>JBFFNY010000223.1:0-3672 GCA_041562955.1 Desulfurivibrionaceae bacterium
ACGACCATGTCTTTGAACAAGGTATCGGCCTGGCCAGCGCTCTCCCCGCGCACCGTCAGACTCACGTGGACTTCAGCTCCCATGGGGTAATAGCCGATACGAACATGATCCCCCTCCTGCTCTATGTTAAGCAACCGGTCATTGATCACCGCCTCTTCGAGACCGAAGACTTTAAATATTTTCTGATGCACCAGGGAAAAAGAATTTTCCTGCCAGGTGGCAAGCCGGGGGATAACCCGATCCAGCATAAGCTCCCGCATCTGAGAGGGGATCCCGGGCAGAAAGAAGATGGGCTTGTGCTCATACACGAGCATGAACCCTGCCATTTTCTCACCAGGCTTGAGAACCTCAGCCCCGGAGGGAAGCCAGGCCATCTTCTCCATGCCGGGCATGGTTTCAAACCCGGCACATTCTTTTATGAGATCAAGCACTTCAGGATAGAGAGTCTGGGGCAGACCCAGGGCATGGGAAACCGCCTCTGAGGTGATATCATCCGTGGTGGAACCAAGCCCCCCTGTCACCACCACAAAATCAGCCCTCCGAATGGCCTTTAACAGCGCCTCACCAATATGTTTGGGATCATCACCCACCGTGGCCATGGCGGTCACCTTATGGCCTGCAGCAAAGAGATGACTGGCGGCAAAATAGCTGGTGGAATTGATAATGCGCCCGGATGTCAGTTCATTGCCGATGGCAAGGATTTCACCATTCATATCGCGTCGCAACCCCATCATCTTGAACCAGCCGCCCAAACACCAGCTCCCCCTCCACCCGCTCTATTTCAACGTCGACCGTGGTCCGGGCAAGGGCGCCCGGCGCATCAAAGAAAACAGGGATATAATTCTCCGTAAAGCCACGCATCAACCCCTGTTTGTTCTTATTGCTTTCAGCCAGAACCCGATGGGTTGTGCCGATGAACCGGGAGTAGAAGGACTGTTTCTTCTGCAGATCCAAATCTTTAAGTTTCCTGACCCGCTCATCCTTCACTTGTGAGGATACCTGCCCGCCCATGGAGGCCGCCCTGGTTCCCGGCCTTATGGAATAGGGAAAGACATGGAGATAGGTCACCGGAATCCGCTGCAGCAACTCATAGGTGTTTTGAAAATGGTCCTCCCCTTCACCGGGAAAACCGACCAGCACATCAATGCCGAGCGCGGCATCAGGCAAGGCCTGATGGGTTTTAAGAATTATCGTTTCAAACTCTTCCGCAGTATAGGTTCGGCTCATGCGTGCGAGAATGTCCGTGTCGCCGGACTGGAGCGGAATATGCAGATGGGCCATCAAATTTTCTTTGGATGCAAACAACGCCAGGATCTCGTCCGTCAGTTCATTCGGTTCAAGGGAGCTGAGGCGAAAACGGGTCTGGGGATGGAAGGCGGTGACCTGATCAATAAACAGCCCGAGGTCGATATCCCTGCTGTCTAAATCCTTGCCGTACATGCCGACATGGATTCCGGTGAGGACAATCTCAGGGTAACCGGCATCAACAAACATCCGCGCCTGACCCAAGGCAAGTTCCGGAAGCACGCTCCGGCTCCGGCCACGGGCAAAGGGCACGATGCAGTAGGAACAGAAATTATTACACCCATCCTGCAGCTTCAGATAGGCCCGGGTACGCCCGCGAAAACCCGTGGTCACAGGCAAATGACAACATTCCTTGATGGTGCCGATATCCGTCATATGCATCTCCAGATCACAGAAATCCGGAGTCAGGGCATAATCCACCAGGAGATGCTTATAGCCGTTGCCGACCAGACACACCGGCTGATCCATCATCTCGATGATCTCAAGACCGGCAACCTGAGAGTAGCAACCGGTAACCACAATCCGCGCCTTGGGGTTATGCTTGATGGCTGTGCGAATGGCCCGCCTGGACTGGGCGCCGCCATTATTGGTCACCGCACAGGTATTGACCACGTACACATCTGCCTTCTGATTAAAGGGCACGACCTGTACACCGCGGGCAAGGAAGGACGACTCAAAGGAGGCGGACTCATACTGATTCACCTTGCAGCCGAGGGTGGCAATGGCGACCTTGAGATCTTGAAGTAAGTTGGCCATAGAACTAAACGTAGTTATGAATGAACGGGAACAACTCGGCATAAAACAGGGAGCGGATGGTGTGCCGAACATTGCGTTTTATTTCTTTATTTTTCAGATCCTTGCAGGGCTCCCTGGTTCCACCCGCACCCTGTTCTCCAGATGGCATCAGGGTAATCGATTCCGATTACAAGTCAACAGCGGGCATCCTGCCCTTCGTCTTATCCAGCACAGACATGGCGGTTGCCACCATCCCCCCGAGATCACTCATATTGGCAGGGATAATCATGGTGGTACTCTGCTGAGCCAGCTTACCCCACTCAGCAACAAATTTTTCTGCCACCCGCAAATCAGCCGCTACACCACCGCCTTCCGACTGTAACGCTTCCGCAACCTTGTGAATACCCTCGGCCGTAGCTTCAGCAACCAAGCGAATTTCAGCCGCCTGGCCCTCGGCCTCATTCACCCGTTTCTGCTTTTCACCCTCTGAAACCGCGATGGCCTCTCTCTTCAGACCT
This sequence comes from Desulfurivibrionaceae bacterium, assembly GCA_041562955.1. GTDB lineage: Bacteria > Desulfobacterota > Desulfobulbia > Desulfobulbales > SURF-16 > JAJRUT01. The sequence goes on from JBFFNY010000223.1 coordinate 2,559, forward strand.
TCAGCCCGGTTGATCCGAGCCTGACGATCACCTTCCGAGGTGGCAATGGAGGCCCGCTTTTCGCGCTCGGCCTGCATCTGCTTCTCCATGGACGCCATCACCGACTGCGGCGGCTTGATATCGGAAATTTCATAGCGCAGCACCTTCACGCCCCAATTGGCCGCAGCCTCATCAATGGCGCGAACAATTTCAGCATTGATAGACTCACGCTCCTCAAAGGTGCGGTCAAGCTCCATCTTGCCAATGGCAGAACGCAACGACGTCTGCGCGAGCTGCACACAGGCAATGTGGTAATTATCAATACCATAGGCCGACTGCTTGCTGTTCAGCACCTGCAGATACAGGACACCATCGACCTCCAGGGTAATATTATCCGCAGTAATACAATTTTGCGACGGGACATCAAGAACCTCTTCCTTCAGAGACCGCCGATAGGCAATCGTGTCAATAAACGGCACCAGGATATGAAACCCGGCCATAAGCGTCCGGCTGTACTTTCCCAGACGCTCAATCACAAATTCAGACCGTTGCGGCACCACAACCGCGGTCTTGACGATGACAACAATGACAAGTACGGCAATAATAGCCGCGACAACAATAGATGCCGGCATATTCATTTCCCTCTAGTTTTCTATTGGTTTAATATGGAGAATCAACGGGTTATCAGCATCAACGCCAACAACAAGACCAACGTCTCCTTCTACCATCTTCTGATCCGACACAGCAATCCAAAAAGAACCTTCCATCTTCACCTTACCTGGGCGATGAGGCGCAACCGGCTCGGTGACCACAACGGATTTCCCCAGCCGTTCATTGGTATAATCATCCTCATTCCCCCCCTCCTGATTGCCGCGAAAAATCTTGCGGGCCATCTTCCTGAATAGAACCAGGGAACCGATGGTAACCACAACAAAAATACCAATCTGCCACTGCATCGTCACGTTGGTCAACCATGCGGCAAGTGACGCGGCCAGACAGCCAAGGGCAAAAAAGATGGCAATGAATCCTGGCGCCATGAGTTCAGCAACCAGAAAAACAACAGCCAGCAGAAACCATAAGAACATCGGTTGGGATAAAAATACCACGTGAATCGCCTCCACTTCGTTATCGACCT
>JBFFNY010000224.1:0-3648 GCA_041562955.1 Desulfurivibrionaceae bacterium
GAATGCCCGTCTGGGTAAACGTCTCAGGCAATGTAAGATTGCATCTTTTGAAGAGTATTACGACTTTGTGCAGGCAGATACCTCCGGCGAGGAGCTGATCAGTCTGATTAATTCTGTTTCCACCAACTTCACCAGCTTTTTCCGGGAGAATTCTCATTTTGAGTATCTTTCCGCAACGGTACTGCCTGAGTTCTCAGCCTCACCCTCCTCGGAGCTTAAAGTCTGGTCTGCGGCATGCTCGTCCGGCGAGGAGCCGTACACCCTGGCGATTGTTCTTAATAATTATAAGCGCCAGAACAGGCAATTTTCATTCTCTATTCAGGCCACAGATATTTCCACCCGTGTGCTGGATATTGCCAAAGGTGGAGTTTATGCAGAGGATCGGGTTCGCACCATTGCTCCGGATATGCTGAAACAGTATTTTCAGAAGGGTAAGGGAGAAAGCCTGGGGTTTGTGAAGGTCAAGAAGGAACTGCGAGATACAATTTCCTTTAAGCGCTTTAACCTCATGGGAGATTTCCCATGGAACGAGGAGTTTGATGTTATCTTTTGTCGTAACGTGATGATTTATTTTAACCGTGATACCCAGCAGGAGCTGGTGACAAAGTTCAGTCGCTGTTTGAAGCCCGGGGGGTATCTGTTCATTGGTCATTCTGAAAGTCTAACCTCAATTGAGCATTCCTTTAAGCAGGTAAGTACGACTGCATACAAGAAATAGATATGGCGATTTTTCAAGGCAAAAATAGACAGGTTGTAGGGATTTCTGACATGAAGGTCAGTAAGAACCCGAAAGAACACCTTATTACCTTTTCATTGGGATCCTGTATCGGCATCGCCATCTGGGATCATGTCGCCAGGGTGGGGGGGCTGCTCCATTATATGCTGCCTGATTCCAAACTGGATCGTGAACGTGCCCGCAGTAATCCCTATATGTTTGGCGATAGTGGTATTCCCATGTTGTTCAAGATGGCCTATCGTCTTGGGGCGACAAAGGGGAATATGACCGTGCGCGTGGTTGGAGGCTCCCAGCTTATGGATTCAGCAGGCATCTTTAATATTGGCAAACGAAATTATGAAATTGCTAAAATGCTTTTTACCAAAAACAGCATTGTCCCGGTCAAGGTTGATATCGGTGGCTCAGTGAATAGAACATTAAGTGTTGATGTGGCAACGGGGCAGACAATACTGAAGGTTTCCGGCTGTGAGGAGATAGAGATATGAGTCGTCTTGAAGAGGTGTTGTTACTCGTTGAACATCTGCCTCCTTTTCCAAAGGTTGCCCTGCGGGTGATGGACCTTTTAGAGGATCCGAATACCACAGCCACGCAGCTTGCTGAGGTTATTCAATTTGATGCGTCCATTACCGCAAATGTCCTGAAAATATGTAATGCCGCTTATTTTGGACTGCCGCGTAAAGTTTCGTCCTTGGATGAGGGACTGGTGGTGATCGGTCAAGATATCTTGAAAGATATCATCATTACAAGTTCAAGTGCAAAGTTCTTTAGAGGTAAGGTCGGGGATGGGTACGATTTAGGCGAGGGAGAATTGTGGAAACATTCCGTGGCATGCGGCATTATGGCAAAGCTAATTGGCGCAAAAGTGCCTCATCTCGATGCCTCGTCTGTTTTCACTGCCGCCTTGCTGCATGATATTGGCAAACGTTTCCTTTCGACTTTTATTGCCGATGATTTTAAGAGGGTTGTCGCCCTGGTTCAAGAGGAGCAATTCACCTTTGAGGCCGCTGAACACGAGGTGGTCGGTATTGATCACGCCAAACTTGGCGGGATTATTCTGCAGAAATGGGGTTTCCCTGAAGATATGAGGGTGGCCGTTGAAAATCATCACGAATTAGACGCCTTGGATAGCGATGATCTGACCGCGCTGGTTGCCTTGGCCAATGCCATTGTTATATCCATGGGTATTGGTGTCGGGGTAAACGGGTTGTCGTCAAATTTTGATGGCCATGGGTTGAAGCGATTTGGCATAGGTTCTTCCGAAATTCAAATGTACATGCTCAGCTTATTTGATGAAATGGAAAAGGCCCAGGAGCTTTTGAATCTGTAGACCCTTGTTCACGCGGTGCTGCTGCACCGGTCTGTCCCATTCCCAAATGGTTGCGGATTATTTTCTTTTCAGGTGGCAAGAGTAGTCTCGAAACTTCTATCTTTCTGGGGTAGGATGTTTTTTTGTCTCTGACATCATTTTCCGTTCAGGGTTCCTTCCAATAATGCCTCAAAATTCAATGACTCATTCTGATATTCTAATTGTTGGTGCTGGTCTCTCCGGCCTGGCCTGCGCCCATTTCCTGCAGAAATATATGCCTTCATCCACGGTCTCGATACTTGAACGTACACATCGCGTTGGCGGTGTTATCGACTCCTGGCAGGACGGAGGTTTTCTTACCGAGGCCGGGCCGCATGGGTTTCTTGACAATAAACAGGAAAGCCAGGAGATTCTCCAGGACTTACAGCTTGAGTCTCTTGTTCAGAAAGCTCCCCTTGCCGATTTTAAGCGGTATATTTGTAAGAATGGTCAGCTCATGGCCCTGCCGCAAAAGCCCCGGGAGCTTATCACCTCGCCATTGCTGAGTTTCTCCTCGAAGTTGCGGCTTTTAGTGGAACCCTTTATCAAGCCCATCCCCGGGACACCCACGGTGAGTGAATGGGCCGCGGCGCGATTTGGGACCGGTGTCCTGCCCCTGGTTGATGCCGCAGTTACAGGGACCTTTTCAGGGGACTTTACAAGACTGTCCATGGATGCGGTCATGCCTGGAGTACGTCAGGTTGAAAAGGCGTATGGCTCATTACTGAAAGGGCTCAGGGCAAAGAACAAGAAGAAGGCCGGCTCATCCAGCTTACCCTCCATGGTGAATTTTCCTGAGGGAATGGTCACCCTGGTCAATCGTCTGGCCGAGGGGAAAAACATTCTTTTTGACCATCCGGTGCAATCGGTTCAGAAAATGGCCCAGGGGTGGCAGGTGACAACGAGTAACGGGGGTTTCACCTGTTCTCATCTTGTCAGTGCACTTCCGGTGAACGGCGGGCTGAATCTCCTGGCACAATTTGCACCACCCACAGTCCGGATTGCTGAGTCAACCATCTGCAATGTGGTTCTCGGTTTTAAAGATACAGGGTTTGTGCCCAAGGCTTTTGGCTATTTGGCGCCGGAATGTGAGCAGCGCTTTGTCCTCGGCTGCATGTTTACCACGCAAATGTTTCCCGGCCGAGCGCCCGAAGGCCAGGTCCTGTTAGAGGCCCTGGTGGGAGGCCGCAGGCATCCTGAGCGGGTGAGTCTCTCTGATCGTGAATTAATTGCGCAAACCCTTACCGACCTGGGTGAACTGCTTGATCTGCCCGGTGATCCTCTGTTTTGTAAAGTTCTGCGCCCGACAGGCGGCATTCCCCAGTTGGAGGAGGACCATTTAGCCCTCTTGCGCTGGCGTGCTGCCCTGCAGGAACAAGAGGCCGGGCTGCACCTCTGCGGGTTCGGCTGGGATGGTATCGGCATGAATGATGCGACGAAGTCGGCCCGCGATGTTGCCATGTCGATCATTGATGGAGCCGCCGGGAGCCGCCAGGCTGAGGTGAAACCGGTATATTTTTGACCAACGTGGTGTTTAAGGATCCCTTCTGATGACCTCGCTGCAGTC
>JBFFNY010000225.1:0-3622 GCA_041562955.1 Desulfurivibrionaceae bacterium
ACCTCTGCAGGTGGAATACTCCGGGCAACTCACCCCGGTCAAGGTTGAACCCAATGTGGTGAAACTCACCCCCTTCCAGACCGAGGTCTTTGCCCTCAACCTCATTGCCGGCAATAAAAGACTGCTCGCCGATCTGGCAAAAACAGGATCCTGCGATCTTTCCTATCGATTGGGAACCCGGGCCCGCTTCAGGGTGAACATCTTCTCCCAACGGGGCAATTATTCCATTGTGCTGCGGAAACTGCCCACCGAAATCCCCACCATTGACGAGATGCATCTCCCCAAGGCCATGACAGAAATGGCGGGCGAGCTCAACGGTTTCGTTCTGGTCACCGGGTCCACCGGTTCAGGTAAGTCCACCACCCTGGCGGCCCTTCTGGAGCGAATCAATCGCGAGCGGGCAATCCATGTCATCACCCTGGAAGACCCTATTGAATTTGTCCATCCCCACCATAAGGCCACCTTTAACCAACGGGAAATGGGTGCCGATTTCGACACCTTTTCAAACGGCCTCAGGGCTGCGCTGCGCCAGGCACCCAAGGTCATCCTCGTTGGTGAGATGCGTGACCGTGAGACCATGGAGATTGGTTTGACTGCAGCAGAAACAGGCCATCTTGTCCTGTCCACCCTGCATACCATTGATGCCGGCTCCACCATCAACCGCTGCCTCGGTATGTTTGAGCATGACGAACAACCCCAGATCCGCAACCGGCTGGCTGACACCCTGCGCTGGATTGTCGGCCAGCGCCTCCTGCCCAAGACCGGCGGAGGACGTGTCGCCGCCTTTGAAATCCTCAAATTAACCCTGCGCAGCCGGGAACTCATCCTCCACGGTGAAACCGAAGACAAGACCTTTTACAATGTTATCACTGACGGCCAGGCCCACGGCATGACCACCTTTGATCAACATATTCTCAGCCTGTTTGAACAATCCCTCGTCTCTGAACAGGATGCCCTGGCTTACTGCAGTCAGACCAACGTCATGGGTCGAGGCCTTGACCAGATCAAGGCCTCACAGGGAGAGGCCACCACATCCATCACCGGACTTTCCATGGAAGAGGAGTCGGATTACGGTAAAAATGATGGATTCTCCTAAGCGCCCCTGGTGCAATGAAATGAAAAACGATGTCTATTCTTCACTCCAACAACGAGCCGTCTCATGATTGAAAAATGCCCCCATTGCCATCATGCCTTCAGCCCCAGTCATATCCGCAAGATCGAAGAGGCACATGCCTCCCTTGCTGTCGGCAAGAGCCTTAAATTCTCCTGTCCCACCTGCAAACAACAGGTGGAGATCTCAGCCACGCCCTCCGCTTCAGCGCCCCATGAAATCAACCCCAACATTCCCCAGCCCCCGAGCCTGAACTGGCTCCGCACCGGGACGATTGCCGACAAGGAAGTGCTGGATGACTTTTCCCTGGTGATGATCCTCATGCCCAACAACCATCCACTGCGCAACACGATTGCCACGGTTTATGAAGGGCTGGGTTATAAACCGGTCTTCCCCGAGTCAGCGGCAGACGCCATCCAGCGCATGCGTTTTGCTGACTATGCCGCGGTCGTGCTCCACTCCCAGTACGAGGGTATGCTCCTCGACTCAAGCTTCCACCGCTACATGTGCTCCCTCCCCATGGTGAAACGCCGTTATATGTATTACACCCTCATCGGCCCGGAATTTCACACCCTGTACAATCTCGAGGCCCTGATCCACAGTGCCAATCTGGTGGTGAATGAATCCGAGCTTCCCGATTTCCCCATTATTTTGAAGAAGTCGTTTCGCCAGTATGATGAGCTGTTCTCACCGCTCTTAGGGGCTTTAAGTCAGGAAGGAAAAAGATAAAATCATCACCGTCCCCAATCTTCACCATTGATGATGATTCGGGACGGTTGATTTTTCAGGGCAGATTCTCACGCAGCACACGCGTCGTCACGCCAATACAGAAGTCGCCAGCAGTACCGCTCCCCACACCAACCCGCTTCCCGCCATAAACAGCAGCAGCGCTGTGCATTGCATCAGACGGATGGACTGCACCAGATGGGCGGGTGCCACCGGATGATCATCATCACCGATCGTGGGCTTCACCACGGGTCGGCCAAAATAGCTGTTCGTCCCTCCCAGCTGCACCCCCAGCGCCCCGGCCACCGCGGCTTCAGAATAGCCTGAGTTGGGGCTTGCGTGATTCCGGCAGTCACGGCGAAGGATCCGGTAACTCTCCCTGTAATCCAGACCCAGAACGAAGGCGGCAACCGGGACCAGGAACGCGGTGAGACGGGCCGGGATGTAATTGGCCACATCATCCAGTTTTGCCGCGGCCCAGCCAAACTGGAGATACTGTTCGTTCTTATAGCCGAACATGGAATCCCCCGTGTTGATCGCCTTATAGAGCATGGCCCCGACAGGTCCGCCAAGAAAGGCGTAGAAAAGAGGCGCAGTCACGCCATCCACCAGACTTTCCGCCACACTCTCCACCCCGGCCCGTGCCACCCCGGATCCATCCAGGGGGGCGGTATCACGCCCGACAATCCAACTCACTCTGGTGCGGGCAAGGGCGAGGTCGTCCTGTAGCAAGGCCTGATGGACCCAGCCCCCGTGGCGGGCCAGATCCCGGGCGGCAAAACAGGTGTACAGGATAAAGACGGAGACCGCATGGTAGGCGAGGGGATGCAGGAACAGCGCCAGCAGCAGAATCAGGGTTGTCACCACCACCACACATCCCAGAGAGAACTGGACCGTCAGAATACCGGCGAGCTTCGGCTCAAAATAACGGCGGGTCACCCGTTCACAGCGCAGCTGCAGCCAGCCGATCAGCCGAACCGGATGGGGAAACCAGCGGGGATCACCGAGGAGCTGATCCAGGACCAGGGCCAGGAAAATGTGGAGGAGATGTCCGGTCACCATTACAAGCCCAGGATCGAATAGATCCGGCCCATATCCAGCTGGTCACGCACGGCAGCGGCCAACCGGTCAAAGGCCGGCTCCAGATCATAGGCGGCCTGCACCTGTCCCAACGGCGCAAGCCCCTGTTTGCTGCGCAGGGAATCGATAAACCAGCGGCGGAAGGGGTCTGAATCAAAAATCCCGTGGACATAGGAACCCCATATCCGGCCATCCGGGGAGCGCACCCCGGCGGACTCACCCGAGTTCAGATGCAATACCGGCGCCCCCTGACCGCCAGTGACACCATGATGAATCTCATAGCCGCGAACAGCACAACCGGACTCCAGATGGGTTCCCGACTTCAGGACCAGGGTCTTTTCCTCTGCCAGCACCGTCTCGAAATCCAGAAGAGAAAGGCCCTGAACCGTTTCCCCCTGGGACTCAATATGATGGGGATCGGCGATGCGTGTGCCGAGGAGCTGAAAACCGCCGCAGATGCCCACCACTGGAGTAGCAGCCGCCGCGGCTTGAATGATCCGGTGGCCGAGCCCTGACTCCTGGAGAAAATGGGCGTCAGCAATGACGTTCTTGCTGCCGGGCAGAAGAATCGCTGAGGGGTGCCCCAGCTCAGCCGGGGTGCGCACCAGACGGATATTCGCATCCGGCTCGCCGATGAAGGGTTCAAAATCGGTAAAGTTGGAGATATGGGGCAGGTCAATGAGCGCCAGATCCACCTCGGCCGTC
>JBFFNY010000226.1:0-3610 GCA_041562955.1 Desulfurivibrionaceae bacterium
CGTTCCTGCCACACCCAAGAGAACATGGACTATACCAAGCAATCAAGTCGTGCCATGGCTCAGCATTTAAAAGGGGAAGATGAAAAGAAAACCTGCATTGATTGCCATAAAGGTATCGCCCATAGATTACCTGACATGCATACCATTGACCCTTCAGCTGTCATTGGTGAGGCGTCAACGGAATAGGCGGCAAGCCAGACGTGATAAAAACAAACATAACCGGCGGTGTTGAGCCACAACCGTACACCTCAGAACTGTCCTAATCAGTACTGCGGTGTAAGAGCTCGACCTCCCTTATCCAAAGGCATTAATGGTCCTCCCGCCATCAATGCCTTTTTTTATGCCCTGTTCAGAACAGAGCCGGATCAGCCTTGCAGGGTGACAAAATCCAAGGCAATCTCAGCCACCTGTGGGTCATCATCCGCAACAAGAGGTGCGAGCAGGCCAAGGCTTTCCGCAGTGCCTATGATCCCGAGAACCGTCACCACTTCACCACGGATATACGCGGGTGTATCTTTTGAGAGGAGTGGTTTTAAGCCTGAAATCGCCAGTGCCGCATCTTCGATGCCTGCGGCCAGCAATTCCTCAAAAACCAGAACAACACCCATTCGAACCGCAAAACGTTCATCTTTAAGAATCTCACCAACCAACTGGTAATAGTACGGGTCAGCCTTGAACATAGAGACAATATTGTCAGCTAACCCCTGTTCGAGAAAATCCGCTATAACAGCAATCAGTTCCTGATCACTGGGCTGCATACGCTTGTCCACAACTCCTCCATCTTGAAATAGGCAAGAGGCACAGCCCCTTCATCTTGACATCAACCTCGCGCGGAAATCTGCACAAATCCTACACCCAGCAATTATTCTTCAAAAAAAAGATCCTTACCGACACCGCACCCAGGACAGACCCAGCCTTCCGGCAAATCAGCGAAAGGAGTACCGGGCGGAACACCAGTCGCAGGATCACCCTGAGCTGGATCATAGACATAACCGCAGACACTACACACATATTTTTTCAATGTAAAGACCTCCACTTTAAGAGTTTATATTTGACCGGCCATACACCTGAGCCCACAACCCACAAGAGCGGTTTCAGCAGCTCCACAGCCCAGCCAGCAATGCTGCCTGCTTATTCCTTACCGGTTTCAGGCGCAACAACGAGGTACTCTTTTAATTTTTCCAAAAGGGTATCCGGCAGCACCTCATTATACAAAAAAGCATGGGCCTCCTCCCCTGTAATATTCTGTTTGATATCAATAGGTAAAGACCGGAGCGCAGCCATTCTCTCCGGATCTGGTTTACCCTTCTGCGGGCCTGATGTTGCCGTCATAATCTCATCCTCTCAGCACTCTTCGACACATAATGTCCGCCTTCTTCTGCAGCCATCCCTCTGGGCCTGAACCGTGCGCTGCGGTTTAAATAATCCTCACCTGCACGGTTTCCACGAATTTACCATCTGCCAATATGTCAGAAACAACAATAATCCGATCACCTTCAGCCAACCGCTGCTGTGCTTTCAGGAGGGCCACCGCCCTGTTAATCGTGACGTCCGGGGATTTAGAAAATTTAATATTAAAGGACTGCACGCCCCAGTGGATCGCTAAACGCCTACGCACATGACTTGTATTTGTAAAAGCATAGATTGGACTGATTGGACGGCATCTTGAAACCAGCACGGCCATCAACCCCCGCCGCGTAAAGACCAATATTGCCTTGGCCTGCAGGTTGTTATTGAGAATCGTTGATGCGCGGGCAATCTCATATTTAGCATCCGTGGATCGTTCCACTTGAATCTTAGGATTGAGTTCCTGCCGCGCTTCAGTGCGTCTTGCCACGGTATCCATGACCTCAATGGCCTTCAGCGGATATTTACCCGTGGCGGTTTCCCCTGAGAGCATGATGCAATCAGCACTCTGCAGCACCGCCTGAGTGATATCCGTCACCTCTGCCCGGGTCGGGGTTGGATGGACAATCATCGACTCAAGCATATGGGTGGCGACAATGGCGGGTTTTCCTGCCTGCCGGCATTTCTCCACAATCTCCTCCTGCAGATGGGGTACCTCCTCAAAGGGAAGCTCCGCACCAAGATCACCACGGGCGATCATCACCCCATCAGACATCTGAATAATTTCATCCAGATGGGGAATAGCCTCAGCACTCTCAATCTTGGCAACAACATCGATGGGCGCCCTGCATTTTTTGAAATACTGCTGCAGTTCAGCTATGGCCGCGGCCGTTTTCACGAAGGACAATGCAACAAAATCAACACCTTGACTCACACCAAATTCAATATCCTGCCAGTCTTTATCTGTGATGGAAGGCAGGTCGGCAGATTTGCCGCGAATATTAAGATGGCGGCGCGAGCTGAGAATTCCATCATCAAGGCACTGACAATGCACATCAACCTCTGTTTTCTGCACCACCTTAAAGCTGAGCATGCCGCCATCCACCAGGACAATATCGCCAAGAGCAACATCATTGACAAACCCGTCGTAACTCACTTCAACACAGTCTGGTTCCAGTACCGGCTGCCGCCGTATGGTAAAAATAAAACCGTCGCCTTTTTTTAATCTAATATCAGAACTCACATCACCGGTCCGAATCTCAGGCCCCTTGGTATCGAGAAGAATCGCCACCCCGCCTTTCACTTTACGGTTCAGCCGTTTCACATGCTCAATCACCTGCCCATGCCAGCGATGATCACCATGGGACATATTGAGACGGACAATATTCATACCCTTCGCGGCCATGGCTTTCAGCATCCCGTAGGATTCTGTTTCAGGACCAATGGTGCAGATTATTTTTGTTTTTCGCATTGGCTCGGCATCTCACAGTGAAGAATTCTTGCATGGGGACTAATCCATTTTAGCGAATATCCCCGACCATGTGTATTTTTTTATTTTTTTTGGACACCAATGTACCACATCGTGGTATGGTTTTTTCTTGTAATCGCTGTATCTGAATTTTATATCTGCCAACTATTCAACTCAAACATCCGTCTGGAGAAAAAAAATGATCAAGATTATATCCTTAAATGTCAGTGAAACGGTCGGCAATAAAAAGCAGCCTGTCGACACGGTCACCCTGGAACCACAACATGGGATCAAGGGGGATGCCCATGCCCGTGACTGGCATCGCCAGGTCTCCCTTCTTGCCATGGAAAGTATTGCGAAGATGTCGGAACAACTGCCGAACCTCGTCCCCGGCTCCTTTGCTGAAAACATCACCACCCAGGGGGTTATCTTGAAAGACCTTCCCATCGGCACCCGCTTAACCGCGGGAGACGTTGAACTGGAAATCACGCAAATCGGCAAGAAATGCCATTCAAAGTGCAATATTTACAAGGAAGCCGGCGGCTGCATCATGCCTGAAGAAGGTGTTTTCGCCAAGGTGATCCGCGGCGGTGTCCTGACCACAGGCGAAGAATTCACCCTCAACTAACCCCTCAGCCTAACACTCAAAATACCCAAAACAGTTAAGTATTTCATTATGTAATAGCTTTACGTAATGATTTAACGCCACGTTCTGATTAGACAAAAAAAATCTAAGCTGAACCATCACCGCGATGGTTCAGCTTAGATGACTAAAAAATTGCGCATCAAATTACA
>JBFFNY010000227.1:0-3606 GCA_041562955.1 Desulfurivibrionaceae bacterium
CCTCATGATCAACCGCCTTACCAATATCATGCAGTAATCCGGCGCGTTTGGCCTGTTTAATATCCATACCAAGCTCAGCGGCTATAATACCACTCAAAAAAGAAACCTCGAGGGAGTGCTGGAGAACGTTCTGACCGTAACTGGTACGATACCGCAATCGACCGAGCAGCATGATCACCTCATGGTGAACACCATGGGCTCCCACATCAAACGTGGCTTGCTCTCCAGATTCACGCATGGTGACATCAAGTTCTTTTTCAACCTTGCTCACCACTTCCTCAATTCGAGCAGGATGAATCCGGCCGTCTGTAATCAGAAGTTCTAACGCTTGACGGGCAACCTCACGGCGTACTGGGTTAAATCCTGAAAGAATGACCGCTTCCGGGGTGTCGTCAATGATGATATCAATGCCGGTCGCCGCTTCAATAGCGCGAATATTACGACCTTCACGACCAATAATACGGCCCTTCATCTCATCATTAGGCAGGGGAACAACAGAAACCGTTTTCTCAGCGACATAATCACCGGCATAACGAGAAATAGCCAAGGCTAAAATATTCTTGGCTTTTTTATCGGCCTGAATTTTCATTTCATTTTCAATACGGACGATGGACTTGGCAGCTTCCATACGAGCTTCACTTTCAATGGATTCGGTCAGCCGCTTTAACGCCTCTTCTCGGGAGATTCCGGAGATGTTTTCCAGTTTATTACGTTGCTCTTCAATGAGGGAAGAGATCTCCTGGGCCCGTTCATCAAGTTTTTTCTGCTCAACCCCCAAGGCCTGGTCGCGCTGAATAAAATCAAGCTCACGCTGATCCAGCACTTCAATTTTCCGCTCAACCTGTTCAGTCTGAACCTTAATGCGCTGTTCATCCTTATGCAGCGATTGTTTCAAATCACGGATATCTTGATCAGCTTTCTTGCGTAGATCCAACAACTCCTGTTCAGCACGCAACAAGGCATCTTTTTTAATCTGCCCGGCTTCCCCTAAGGCATTTTCAAGAAGTTTTCGGCGTTGCGCCTCAACATTCTGCTGCTTACTTGACTCAAGTTTTTTATACGCAAAAAAACCTAAAACAATCCCTATGGCCACAAAGCCTACACTATATAAAACGTGGGTAATCACGATAATCTCCAGAAAATGCAATGGACAATATGAGACATACTGTCATTACTATAAATAACGAGGAGAAGAGTCTGAGCCTGAAGCCCTATTCACCCTGGACAGGGTCAAATAAATAAAAAGGGTAATATATCCTATGCAAAACCTGAGTAAGGTATAAATTAAGCAAATATATATATTAACTGGTTATCCAGGTAAAAGCGCAATACAGCATAGACCAACAAGTGCCGACTCTATTCTCATATATAAACTCAGACGAGTCTGAGGTAAAAAATTCCCCGCCTTGGCGGTGTTGCCAACTACATCGGGCCTAACGAAGTTAGGTGGGAAATAGCTCATAATACACTCGAGTAATTTCACAACAAGGCGAACATTCTCTAATGCACCAGCGGAGTTTCCCTCGATGTTTATATTGGCTCGAAACAGACTGACAATCACGAGCCAGGCAGGGAAAACTATAATGCCTGATTAATTTTATGACGTAAAAAGTCTACTTCATTTTTAATCTGCAATTTATATTCATCAAAATCTCTTTTCAGCTTAACATACTTACCCGCCATATTAATACTTGTTAATATGGCAAGTTTGTTCACTGGAAGGGATGAGGAATGACCAGGCTGCTCCAAAAATGATCTTACCAGATTTAAAATTTCCTGCACATCTTCTTCTAGAGCATCAGTATATAATGGGTATTCCTGGCCGAGGACTTCAAATTTGACCAACCTTTCCATGGAACATCCACCTTAAATTTTAATAAAAATTATAAAAGAGAATCCCTTTCATTCATCACGACAAAAAAATCAGGACGAAGACCCCATAGTAAAGAGTTGGCCGCCCTGTTCCGGAGCATTTTCAGTATGACTCGCCTCGGAATCGCCAGCTAAACTGTCTTCCCATGCAGACAATTTTCCCAAAATAGACGTTACCTTTGAATGTACTGTATCTTTTTCATTTAAGAGTATATTTTTTTCTTCAAGGAGTCCAGACAACTGGGCATTCGACTCAGCTAAATCCATTGCTAACTGCTCACACTCTTTCTTTAAGACATTATATTTGTCGAGTAACCTATCAACGGAACTCTCTAACTTCGCAATATCTGGATCAAAATCCATATCAAAACTCCCCTCTATTGAGATGTCATATACTTCACTGACACCTCTAAACTTTATATTGAGATACTATTCAGCATATAATCAATGGCTCGAGCCAAAGTCAAGCGGTGATTCAAGACACGTAAAACATTACAAATCATTCAACCTTGAAATCGTTTTCAAAGATCATAACTGATGCCGGGTTGACAATACTGTTGGATGGAATATTCGCACCAATGAGTTTTGAACCGGCACCGATAACCACATTGTCACCGATATACGAATTCTTGATATAACATTGGTCATAAATATGACAAAATGATCCGATGACAGCATTGGCATCAATTGAGACATTGGAATGTATGGTTGAGTCCTGTCCAACTGTCGCGGTGGGATGGATTGAAGATGTGGAGCGACGCATTACAGTCACACCGTTATCGAGTAAAGAATCAAAAAAACGATCCTGCATGATATCATGGGCTCTCATCAATTCTTTTCTTGAATTAACCCCCATTATCTCTAAAGGGTTTTCACAGATGAGCCTTGAAACAATACGCCCGTCGCGATTGGCAATCTTAATAATATCCGTCAGGTACACTTCACCTTGTGCATTCGCAGAATCCGTCTGAAGTAAAGATGAAAACAATACATCTTTGCGAACGATGTAAATACCGCCATTTATTTCTCTAATATTTTTTTGATCCGCTGTCGCATCTTTTTCTTCAATAATGGCAAGCAGCTTATCTTCAGCATCGCAAATCATACGCCCATAATTCGTCGGATCATCAACAAGAGTTGACAAGACCGTCACATCCGATTGACGGGTATGATGATCATCGATCATCAGCTGCAGGGTCGTTGCTGAAACAAGAGGTGTATCACCACAAACAATCAGAACATGATCAATATCGCTGCTCAGCGACGATTCGGTAAGCTGCACGGCATGCCCTGTACCGTTTTGATGTTCCTGAAATACAAATGACGGTTGATATTCAGCAATGGCCTCCTCAACAAGCTCCCGCTCATGACCGGTAACGACAATGGTCTGGCTCAGGTTGAGGGGTTGAAGACTGTCCAGGACATGACAGATCATGGGGGAGAAAAATACGTGATGGAGCACTTTAGGTAAAAAAGACTTCATCCTCGTGCCTTTTCCAGCAGCGAGGACTATTGCAGCTATATTCATTTATGTCACCGATATTTGTAATAGAGTAACAAACAATATACCTGAGAAAAATTAGTCCTGAAAGAGAGAAAAAAAGAAAAAAAAAGGGGTTAGTCACGTTAATGACTAACCCCTTAAATATAAATAATTTGGCGACGACCTACTCTCCCACACAGTCACCCATGCAGTACCATCGGCGCTGAAGAGCTTAACTTCCGTGTTCGGAA
>JBFFNY010000228.1:0-3600 GCA_041562955.1 Desulfurivibrionaceae bacterium
AACTTGCCGGACTTCTCGCGGAAACCCATGTCTGTCCCCTCTCCGGTGAAGAGTATATTCTTCTCGGTATTGGCCTTAATGTGAATAATACGACGTTTCCCCCTGAGTTGCAGAATCTGGCAACCTCCATGGCAACCGTTGCCGGGTGTGATTTTTCTCTTTTTGATGTTGCTCAGGATGTATTGGCCAAGCTCGCCTGGAATGTCGGTCTGCTCACGTGGCTTGATGAACAGGAGGTCTCGCTCGCTGCCTTCATGGACCGGTATCGCGAGTTCTGTGACAGTGTCGGCCGCCGGGTTTGTTTTGGTTTTGATGTGCAGGAATCTCCCCAGTTTGAAGCGTTCGTGGAGGCCATTCTTGATGACGGCGGCCTTGTCCTCCGCCATGTGCAGGATGACGTGGAACTGGTGGAACATAGTGGTGAGATTCGCTATGTTGATCCGTGACTGGAAACGAACACTATGACCTCCCTCCCTATTTCCGTTATCATCCCAACCTACAATCGCTGTGGCGGTCTTCTTGAGAACGCCATCGATTCGGTCCTTGCCCAAACCCACCAGCAGTTTGAATTGCTCATTGTTGATGATGGCTCCACAGATAATACTGCGGAACGAATACTGCAGCGGTATGGTAATTCCGTGCGGATTGTAACAATGAGCAATCGCGGGCCTGGGGCAGCGCGCAATCATGGCCTGCAGGAGGCGTCGCATGATCTGATCGCCTTTCTCGATTCGGATGACTGGTGGGATAGCAGGAAGCTGGAAATTCAGGTGCAGGTGATGGCTGAAAATCCGGATATTCTTATTAGTCATACCGATGAAATCTGGTATCGGGGAGGCAAGGTCCTGAATCAAAAAAAGAGGCATACCCGTCCCCACGGCGATATCTTCAGGCAATGCATCAGCCTTTGCTGTGTGGGCATGTCCACCGTGATGATGCGCAGGGAATTTTTTGATATTGCCGGAGGGTTTGATGAGTCGCTGCCCTGCTGCGAAGATTATGATCTCTGGGTCAGGGCGTCAGGCCAGATTGAATTTTTCAAGGTCGATCACCCCTTGACCTATAAACAAGGCGGCCGGGAGGATCAGGTGTCGGAACAGCACCGGATGGGTATGGATCAGTTCCGCATCACATCCCTTGAAAAATGTTTACATCTGCATGTTTTCTCCAGGGAGCAACGCATGCTTTTGGCCCGGGAGCTTGTCCGAAAAAGCACGATCTACGGCAATGGGTGTGTGAAGCATGACAGGGTGGAGGCGGGGCAGAAATATTTGGATATTGCAGAAAGGTGGAAGGCGCTTTAGAGTTTTCTTGCTTTCTTGCCTCGGACTGCCGTATTCTTTTTAGAACTGTAGTTTAAGCCTGAGGTGAGTTATTGTGAATGATCTTGATATAGAGACTGGTGAGCAGTTTCTGGCTTTTACATTGCGTGATGAAGAATACGCCATGGATATTACCAAGGTCCGTGAAGTTCTTGATGTGACAACCCTGACGAAAATTCCCCGTATGCCGTCATACCTGAGCGGGGTCATTAACCTGCGTGGTAATGTGGTTCCTGTTATTGACCTGGGTCTGCGCCTGGGTTTGCCGCCGATCACCTTTACCGTGGACAGTTGTATTATGATTATGGAAATTCTGGTGGGGGAGGAGCAGGAACCTGTCCTCATGGGCGGCATGACTGATATGGTGAAAACGGTTCTGGAAATTCCCCCGGAGTCCATCGAACCGCCGCCACGGATGGGAATTAATATTTCCACGGATTTTATTTCAGGGATGGGTCGGTATGATGAAAAATTTCTGATCATTCTTGATATTGACAAGGTCCTCACCACTGAGGGTGAATCACTGTTACAAGATCATCGTGCGGGGCTGCTGGATAAAGTCGAAGCCTGAAACGGGTTGTATAGTGTTCCTGAAAAACAACGTCATGACAGATTGTTGGTCTCTTTTAAATAAATAATTTTATATCATGGCTATGCCATGGTGGCGGCGGATAGTGGTCTACTATCTTTTATTTAACTCTCTTTCACGAGGAGGGAATTGTGGAACTCAAGGAACTCAAAAAGACTTTGGCAGGGCTCGGCTTGGCTGGGCTTATTGCCGGAGCAGGCGTTGCTGTTCCGGCAGTGGGTCACGCTGGCAGTAGCTGAGGCGGCTCAAAGTCTGGCGCAGGTAGCGCTGACAAACAGGAACAGATAGGCTCAGGTTGAGGCGGTCAACCCGGCAACGCAGGTAGCGTTGATAAAAAAACCGAACCTGCCGACTCCTCTGGAGACGGCACAGAAGCTGACACTGAAGGTGTCCATAAGAAAAAAACTGAACCTGCCGGCTCCTCCTGAGGCGGCACAAAATCTGACACTGGAAGTGTCGATAAGAAAAAGTCCGCAGCAGGGAGTAGTTGAGGCGGCCAGAAATAAGGATGCCGTGTGTATCCTCGCTGGAAACGGGTTTAGCCTTTGTCTGCTAAGCCCGTTTCTTTTATGCTGTGTTGGTCTTACGCTGAGGGTTTTGGCTGGGGCTGGCTGAAACTTGAACTTCAAAATAAGAACTTTCCCCATAATCTATGTTCTCTCAATATCCTCGTACCGTTGCTCTCCTGACATCCTTATTGCCTTCTACTGATCGTATCTGGTCGGATGACACGCCGCTTCTTTCGGATTGGCTGAAGATGCATGGGACAACCTTTGCCCTTCCTGAGTTTGTAGCAGCCTTGGCCTGTTTGGAAGAGTATGTTGCAGAACTGCAGGCGTCACCGTTTGATTTTTCAACACCTGACACGATGATCCTGAACCCCACATTGCATGTCCTAGAATCGGAGTGGCTGAATCTGCCGGCGTATCTCGCTGGGCGCGAAGTGACAGTGACAGCGGGCAAAGAGCTGGTGCTGATCTGGCAACGACTGGATGGCAGTGTCCGTGCCAAGACTGGTACACCTCAGGATCTTCTGGCTCTGAAATTAGTGGAGGAGCAGACGGATCTTGAAACGGCCGCCCGTGAACATGGGGTAACGGTAGGTGCGCTTGATAGTATGCTGGAGCATGGAGAATATGAGGAATTTCTCCTTGTTCCTGATTCTCTCATTTCCCGCAGTCCTGAAATCTTTGTTGCGAATGCCTTTACCGGTGAGAGGTTTTTAACCTCACCCGCTTTTACGCTGCAATGGCATATTACCCAAGCCTGTGATTTGCACTGCAAGCATTGTTATGACCGAAGCCAGCGGAAAGCCGTTGATTTTAATCAGGGTGTAAAGATTCTGGATGATTTCCGCACCTTTTGTAAGACGCAGAACGTCTTTGGTCAGGTGACCTTCACCGGGGGCAATCCCCTCCTGTATGATAATTTTTTGGAACTGTATCAGGCGGCTGCGGACCGTGGTTTTCAACTGGCTATCCTGGGAAATCCTACAGGACGAGAAACGATCCGAAAAATTCAGGCCATCAAGCCCCTTGAGTTCTATCAGGTGAGTCTTGAAGGGTTGGAGTCCCATAATGACGAGATTCGCGGGGAGGGCCATTTTCAACGGATTTTGACCTTTCTGGATATCCTGCAGCAGGAAGAGGTCTACTCCATGGTGATGCTGACCTTGACGCGGAAGAATCA
>JBFFNY010000229.1:0-3576 GCA_041562955.1 Desulfurivibrionaceae bacterium
CGGTCAAGGAGAAAACCATGACCAGGGTGAACGCTGAAACGATGCCGGTTACGACTGAAACACGGATAATACGTGAAATAAATGCAAGTTGCTGATCGGTGATCTGGTCAAAGGTGTCTGATGTCATGGGTTCATTCTGAGGTATTACTTTTGAACTTTTAAGGGTATGATCCGGGAGATAGAAAAACTTTGATTGCACGGTGCATGAAAAGATTTTATATCAAAAAGTAGTTGTATTTCCAGTAGAAAGAGATGGTCTTATCTAAATATACATAAAAGAGGTCTTATCATGAAATTAAGAATGATTCTCCTGTTATCTCTCGTCAGCCTGTACGCCTTCACCGCAAATGGCTTTGCTGCTGAACCCCTGATTGTGATGGAGACGACCAAGGGGACCATTACGATTGAACTCTATGATGAAAAGGCACCTGTTACCTGTGAAAACTTCCGTAAGTATGTGCAGGATGGTTTTTTTGACGGACTCATCTTTCATCGGGTCATACCCGGTTTTATGATTCAGGGCGGCGGTTTTGAGCCCGGGATGAAGAAAAAAACCACCAGAAAACCAATCATCAATGAAGCGGACAATGGCTTGAAAAATCGTCGAGGCACCCTGTCCATGGCGCGTACTGCTGATATCAATAGTGCGACGGCCCAGTTTTTCCTCAATGTAAATGACAATAGAAGTCTCGATCACCGGGGCATGACACGTGACGGTTACGGGTATGCGGTGTTTGGCCGCGTGATTGATGGTATGGATGTCGCTGATACTATTGTGAACGTACCTCGGGGCTCCCGTGGAATGTACGGCGATGTGCCAAAGGATGATGTGGTGATTGTAAAGATGTATGAAAAGAAGTAACACGCTTCCTTGTCGTGTTGCCTGAGGTTCGGCAGTGCTGAAGTACTGATGCATTAAGCAATGCCGAATTTCAGGTTCACGCGCTCCACGAAATTCCCCCAAGTTCATGCCCAGACGACTCCGTTCTACTCTTTCACGCCCCAATGAACTGCAATCGTCCCACACATGAATTTTTTATATGCTACGGTCTTGAATCCTGCATCAGTAAAGGCCTTGGCAAGTTCATCCGCCGTGTAGAACCCCATCGTCGACCCGGTAAGGTAGCTGTAGGCGGCTTCGTCGCTGGCAATCATTCTGCCCAGGATGGGAATACCGTAGCGTAAATAGGCTGTAATAAAGGGGTATAAAAGGTTGCGGGCCGGTGGAGTGGTATCAAGGCTGACGATTGTTCCGCCCGGCTTCAGCACCCGGTGTATCTCCTCAAGCACCCGGGGGACATCGTCCACATTCCGGAGCAGGTACCCAAAGGTAACACTGTCAAACAGGTTGTCGGCAAAGGGCAGGTGGTTGGCGTCACACGCCTGCCAGTCAATCGTTGTATCGGCAAAACGTCTCTGGGCAAAATGCAACATGTTCTGGGAGAAATCCCCCGCAGATATATGGGCCTGAGGGTATAGGTCAGCCAGCAAGGATGCGATATCACCTGTCCCCGTGGCAAGATCAAGCACCCTGCCCGTTTCCGGGATATTGACCCGATCGACAACAAATCTGCGCCACCGCTGATCCTGGCCCATGGTCATAACACGGTTCATTAAATCATACTGTCCGGCTATGGCATCAAACATCTTCTGGACGGAGGCCGCCTTGCTCACACTCATAATAGCCTATTTCTCATCCGAATCTTTGGTGAAAAGCGTGGTCTGTTGTGGTTCATCATCATTCTGACCGGCATCATTTTTTTTATCGAGCACTTTGACCCGTGTAACAGGTCTTGTATTGGAAACCCGCTTTCCCTTTGCCCCAGCGGCTTTGACAAGAAAATCACCAAAGGAAAAATCTTCATAATTACTGCGCGCTCTCTTGTTTGGCGTATAGTAAATCCGAATGGTTTCCTGTGGGTTCAGGCTCAGGTGCTGAATGACAGATCTTTTATGCGTATCGAACAGGGTATATTCCTTGTCCATTATGAATTTAGGCATATCAAAACGTTTAATATAGGACAGGTTCTGGATGCCGTTTTTGTAGATCATATTGAACGACAGAGACTTGGCGACCTTACCCATCCACGCAAGGTCTGAGCCGACAAAGAGTTTATCCGTAACCGGAATAACCTTATACATGCCGTTTTTGAATATGAGCATGATCTTGTCATACTGAGAGCAGGGAAAGGAAAAGCCTGCATCCCCCTTGACCTGATAGCCCAGGAACCCGGATTCCTGCTGATAGCCGAAGGTCAGGTTTGAAATGGCGACCTTGCGGGCATTCACTTCTCTAAAGGATGACAGCTCGGTTCTGCGCGGATATTCCTTTGCGTATTTCTGCAGTAATGCATCAATATAATTAACAGTAAAGACGATCATATCTTTAAGATGTTTTTTGATGACCTTAATTTTCTTCAGCAGCAGTTTGATATCTTTTTCTTTCTTTGTCAGATCATATTTGGAAATTCTGCGAATTTTAATCTCCAGTAACCGTTCAATATCCTCGAGGGTTACATCACGAAGTAATTTCTGCCGATAGGGTTTCAGGCTGTCCCCTACGGTTTCAACAACCAGTTCATAACTCTCACATTCCTCAATCTGCTTGTACAGCCGTTCTTCGATGAAAATTTGTTCGAGAAGGTGGGCCTGAAGACGTTCCTGTTGCCGATCGAGATCGATTCGCAGCTCTTTTTCAAGGTTATCGCGCAACGTATGGGTATTGGCGGTTAAAATCTCCGTAACAGAGAGTGTTGCCGGTTGATTATCAAGGATAACGGTGAGATTCGGTGAAATGGAAATCTCACAGTCCGTAAAGGCGTACAGCGCCTTGATCGTATCATCGGCATAGATTCCCCGTGGCAGTTTGATCTCAATCTCAACGGTCTCGGCGGTATAATCATTGATGGAGTGAATTTTTATCTTGCCTGTTTTAGCGGCTTTTTCCACCGATTCCATAATGGAATTCGTGGTGGTGGCGTAGGGAATCTCTGTAATGGTAATGGTTTTCTCATCGGTTTCTTCGATGCGGGCCCTGCATTTTAATTTACCATTGCCGTCATCATAGAGCAGGGCATCAAGAATGCCGCCCTGGGGAAAGTCCGGATAGAGTTTAAACGGCTCTTCCCGGAGAATGCATTTTTGCGCCTCAAGCACCTCCACAAAATTATGGGGCATGATCTTCGTGGCCATACCGACGGCAATACCCTCAGCACCTTGAAGCACGAGGAGTGGGAGTTTGGAAGGTAAAACTACAGGTTCCTGGAGACGGCCGTCGTAGGATTCCTCAAAGGTAGTGAGATCCTTGTTAAAGAGCGTGGCCTTGGCAAGGGGGGACAGCCGACACTCAATATAACGGGCGGCAGAGGCGCCGTCACCGGTATAGATATTACCAAAATTCCCCTGGCGTTCGATAAGAAAGCCTTTGTTCGCCAGATTAACCAGGGCTGCATAGATCGATTGATCACCATGGGGATGCAGTTTCATGGTATCACCCACGACATTTGCAACCTTCTGAAAGCGGCCATCATCCATATTGAACAGGGTCTGCATAATGCGGCGCTGCACGGGTTTTAA
>JBFFNY010000230.1:0-3563 GCA_041562955.1 Desulfurivibrionaceae bacterium
GACAGCCACAAGGCGGATTCGGGAAATTGAACAATCTCCTGAACGCAAAAATTATGTTGGGTTGGCTCAATCCGGTCGGCACGTGACTATCATTGGTTTAACCGCCAATGCCATGGCCGAGGATGAGCAGGGGTGTTACGCCGCTGGAATGGATAGATTCTTGACAAAACCGATTAATAAAATCAAGTTTTCAGAGATGTTACAGTTCGTTAGAGATCATTCTTAATGATGTCGGATGTCTTCTTGTCGGTGTATTGACACTTTAATAATGTGGATTGAAATGGCTAATAAAAATATAAGAGTTCTCGTTGTTGACGATACGGTGCTGTATCGTAAAATTCTGACAGACGTTCTCAGTACGATTCCAGGTGTCGAGGTGGTGGGTGCCGTGGGTAACGGTCAATTAGCCCTGAACAATGTTGCTTCGTTAAAGCCTGATGTCATGACTCTCGATTTTGAAATGCCGGTTTTGGATGGTATCTCAACGTTGAAAGAACTCAAGAAGCAACCCCATGATGTTGCTGTTGTCATGGTCAGTGCCCATACCCTGGCTGGCGCTAAAGTCACGATGCAGGCCTTGGAACTTGGTGCCTTTGATTTTATTGCGAAACCCGACGGGTCAAGTCTTCAGGAAAATCGTGCCGCGCTGCTCAAACAGCTCAAACCAGTTATTCAATCTGTTGCAACAAAGCGTTTGCTCGCCCGGACTTCATCGATGATAAAGGGTGCGCCTTCGCCCCCTCTTTCTTCTCAACCTCCTCCAGGCCAACGGTCAGTAAGACCACCGCAACCTCAGGCCGTTCCGCGTACAACTCCGGGTGCACCCACTCGATTTGGGCGGCCTGGTACTGTACAAATTGTTGCGATTGGCGTTTCAACGGGAGGACCCAACGCTCTGGCGGCACTTCTTCCCGCTCTGCCCGGGACCTTACGGGTTCCTGTCGTCATTGTTCAGCATATGCCTCCTGTCTTCACAAAGGCTTTGGCTGAATCATTGGATGCGAAGTGTAATCTGAAAGTCGTTGAGGCCATGCACGGAGATCGTTTGCAGCCTGGCACCATTCATATTGCCCCTGGAGGCAAGCACATGCGTTTAAAGAAGCAGGGGACGACGGTCATGGTGGAATTAACGACTGATCCCCCAGAGAACCATTGCCGACCGGCAGTCGATTATCTGTTTCGCTCGGTTGCCGAGGTATACAATAACAATACCCTTGGTGTTATTCTTACCGGTATGGGAAGTGACGGGACAAAGGGGCTGCAGGTCATGAAGGCTAAGGGGGCACAAGTCATTGCTCAGGATCAGAAAACCTGTGTGGTGTATGGTATGCCAATGGAGGCGGTTCGCGCTGGGGTGGTTGATGTTGAGATACCTTTAGACCGGATAGCCGATGAGATTACAAAGCGAGTGAAGTGATGAATATTAAGCCTGAAGAACTAACAGTCTTAGTCAAATTCATCCATGATAAATGCGGCATTGTGCTTGATCAGTCTAAGGCATACCTGTTGGAAAGCAGGCTTACGCCCCTCATTGTTGAGCTGCGCTGTAATTCCTTTCGAGATCTGTATAATAAAGCCTTGGCTGATCGTACGTTAGGTCTCACCAACAGGATTATTGATGCTATTTCAACGAATGAAACTTCATTTTTCAGGGATCAGAAACCATTTGAAATGCTCAAGTTCAAGGTGATACCCGATATTCTTGATCGCGGGGTTAAGAATTTAAACATTTGGTCGGCCGCCTGTTCAACCGGCCAGGAAGTGTACACCATTGCCGTAACCCTGCATGAGCTGCTCGGTGCTTCGGTGAATCAATATCGAATGAAGATCCTGGGGACAGATATTTCTGACTCCGCTATCGTTCAGTCCAGTCGTGGTCAATATACGCAGTTTGAGATTGGTCGGGGGTTTCCGCCTAAGATGTTGCAGAAGTATTTTACTCAAGTTGGTGCGGCATGGAAGATTCGTGATGAATTAAGGGCTCTGGCATTGTTTCGAAAGATAAATCTCATGGAAAATTTTAGTACTATCGGTAAGTTTGATATTATTTTCTGCCGTAATGTTGCCATTTATTTTTCTATGGCCAATCGGAAGAGATTGTTTGATCGTATGGCCTCCCAGTTAAATCCCAAAGGGGTTCTGATTATCGGTTCAACAGAGTCTTTGTTTGGTGTGACAGATCGATTTGCGAGGCGTGAGTATCATAATTCAACATATTATGAGTTAAAATGACAGATAACGACAGCCGAATGCGCGAACGAGTTCCTTTTGAAATCGAGGCGGTTTTTACGCATCAAGGAAAATCTTATACCTGCAGCTGCGAAAACGTCAGTATGAGCGGGGTGATGCTTGCATCTGAAGAATTATTTCCCGTCGGTCTTGCCGGCTCCATTTCAATAGTGCTTCGCAGCGGTTCAGAGCAACTTGAGGTGAAAGGGCAGTGTCATGTGGTTCGGGTCGTTACATCAGTTGATAGCCTCAATCAGATTGGCATTGAATTTGACGCAATGGATTCTGAAAGTTCAATTGTTCTCTTTAATATGATTCGGTATCAAAAAACGTAAAGGATTTTATTCGATGAGTTTTTGCTTCAGCTGAATTTAATTAGTAACAATTTAGATATTTTTAAAGGGTACATTTATTATGGGCGCTATCGACGCAGGTCATTTCCTTGATGAGGTAAAACATGTCATTGCTGTAAACGACATCATTAAGGGTGAAATACTGCTTGAGCATTTAGATCAGCTGACGAATAAGACGCAACAGGAGGTCATTACACTTCTGGGCCAATCAAATAATGAGGTTGTTGTTTCACTCCTTGCCAAACTTCTGGTGGTCGGGACGAAACTTGCTGTCCCTGCCCTTGTTATTCGCTCAATGCTGTTGGGCAAGGTCCTGCATAATCGCCAAAAATTTCTTTCGGTGTTACAGGAGAGCTCTGTTCAGTCGAGGATGCCTCTGATCTTAATTGCCGGCGAAGTTCAACTGACGGAAGCTATTCCAATACTGTTAGATATTATTGGAGAAACAAACGATCAAGAGCTGATACAGTGCTGTTTAAAGGCGTTGGGTGATATTGGAGATCCGGCCAGCACGAATGTCTTGAGTGATTTTCTTTACTCGGGGCAACGGGAGCTCGTTGCTGCTGCCATTGAAGCTTTGTCAAAAATTGATACGCCTGTATCTGTGCAACGACTGGCTGAACGAATGGGTACGGATCGTGAGCTTGATCTTCTCATCCTCGATGCCTTTGCCAATCTTCGCGACTCCCTTGCCTTGGAACAACTTAATCTGGCTATTCAGTCCCCCCATGCGTATATCCGCAACCATGCAAAAAAGAAGTTTGCCCAGATCGGTGATAAAGCGATTCCATTTCTGGTGGAAAATTTACTCCAACAGGATGATTCTGACCTGCTTGTCCACTCCTTAAATGTTTTAGGCTTTATCGGTGATTTGAGTGCGGTTCGTGCCATACGGAAGCTCCTGCATAACGAGCCCAAAGATCCCAATGTCCGTTTTGCGGCGTATGAATCATTGGGCATGATGCCCCTTGCAAAAGGAGC
>JBFFNY010000231.1:0-3542 GCA_041562955.1 Desulfurivibrionaceae bacterium
TGACAGCCAAAGGTTTCTACATGGAATTTCATAACGTGTTTCTTATAATTGTGATGATTGACATAGGGATTCGAGAAGGGTGATGACCTCATGGCCATTCTTGGGGTCAAAACGAATATACACAAGGCCTTCCTTGGGACGATCCACCGAAAGAATAGCCAGCCCCTCATACGCCTCAAGGATGAACTTGAGAAAATGAATACGGTTCGGGCGAATGCGCAGATACAGGGGAATTAAATTTTGGTTTTCCATAACGACCCGCAAGAACTGGCACCACACATATTGCTTATGTGTGGTGCGAAAAGAGAAGGCTACACATTCAGTGACGAATCCATTTCACCGAGCAGATCCCTGTACCGGTCAAGCACCGGTTGAACCTCCTCAGCTATATACTCAATGGTCTGCTCAGGCGCACGACCTGTAAATTCGGACCCGTCGCCCACCATGGCCTCGAGTTCGTCCTGGGAGAAGGGAATACGTGGATCATTGCCAAGCCGGACGAGAAGATCATTTGCAGACCCGTTATTCTTGACCTCGAGCCCTGCTTCAACCGAATGCACCTTGACAACCTCATGCATGACGTTACGGCTTTCACCTTTCTCAACACATTCCATGAGAATCTTCTCTGTGGACATGAAGGGCAGCTCCTGCTGGAGATGGCGCTGGATCTGGGCAGGGTAGACGACCATGTCAGAGGTGATGTTCATAAATAATTTGAGAATCGCATCGGTCAAGAGAAAGGCCTGGGGAATATCCATACGGCGGATAGCAGAATCATCCAGGGTGCGCTCGAACCACTGGTTGGCGTAGGTTCCGCCAAAGTTAGCAGGAAGTCCCATGAGTTTCCGGGAAAGACCCGTCATGCGTTCTGAACGCATGGGGTTACGCTTATAAGCCATGGCAGAACTGCCCACCTGACTCTTGGCAAAAGGCTCCTCCTGAACTTTCAGGTTGGAGAGCAACCGCATATCAACGGCAAATTTATGGGCAGTACTGCCGACGCCGGCCAGGGTCTCAGCAGTCTTCATATCAAGCTTACGGGTATAGGTCTGACCTGTAACGCCAAAAACATCGGAAAAACCGAGCTTTGCGGAAACTAGCTTATCTAATGCACGAACCTTTTCATGGTCACCCTTGAAGAGTTCAAGGAAGGTGGCCTGGGTGCCCACCGTGCCTTTCGCCCCTCGAGCCTTGACCTGTTTTTCCAGATGCTCAATATAGTCAAGATCCATAATGAGATCCTGCAGGTACAAAGTGTTACGCTTGCCGACGGTTGTAGGTTGGGCGGGTTGGTAATGGGTATAACCCAGGGTAGCCAAGTCCTTATGTTTGAGGCAAAACTGGGAGAGATTGGCAATGACATGCACAAGACCTTTCTTAACCAGGGCGAGGGCCTCACGCTGCATCATGAGATCGGCGTTACACCCGACGAACTGACTGGTGGCACCAAGATGAATGATCGGTTCAGCAGTAGGGCATTTCAAACCATAGGCGTACACGTGGGCCATGACATCATGACGGATCTCTTTTTCCTTGGCCGCCGCGACATCAAAATCAATGTCATCCTTATGGGCCTTGAGTTCGTCAACCATTTCCTTTGTGACAATATTGGTAAGCCCGAGTTCATATTGCGCTTCAGCGAGGGCGATCCAGCACTGACGCCATTTTTGAAATTTATTTTCTTCTGAGAAAATCCATTGCATCTCAGGACTGGTATAGCGTGACACAAGGGGTTCTTGATAGACATTACGTTTCATGTTTAACTCACTGTATTTATGTTATTTTAAAGAAATTATATTCAAGAAGCAGGATCAGGTTTAAACGATACAGAACCACCGCTGCATTTTATGAGGATATACATACTCTATTTTAACACTCTTTTCATGACCTTAATTTCAGGCATCACAGGAGATGGCAGGAGAACCATGTCCCAAGCAACAGCAAACAGTCACGCATGGACCATAAAAATCATCCCCCGCCAACAACACTGCCGAATACCCAATGTCGCATAATGTATATTATGTATAATAAGATATCAATACGTTATTACAACACTATAATGAACAGTGTTGCATTACCTAAAATCAGCACAGCTCAGTCGGCTTGACACACCACCTGAATCTGAAAAGACCGTCTGCCCCTGAAAACGTTATCAGACAGTTGATAGACGAGTGAAACATCCATCCCCTTGTTTATGTACAGCGATTCCCCCTGATCAACGGCATTGAACCAGATAGCATCAAGCGTCCGGTTATCCACCCTGAGTTTCAGCTTGAAATGAGTGCCGTCTCCCACAGGCTTGATGTCAACCACATGAAACCAACCCGTAAAGGTCGGCTGGGGAAAATCCTTTCCCCAGGGATCCAGTCCGGCAAGGTCATCCAGGGTCTGCAGACAAAGGTTTTCAGCTGGCAGTTCGCCATCAACAAAGAGTTGCGGAACCAAGGCCTGGGAACCAAGCTGACGAACCACCGCCTCTTCATACCCCTCCTGAAAACGCGCAAACCCATCGAGCCAGACCGAGGCCCCGGCCGCACCGGGATGGCCGCCAAAGGAGCGCAGAATGCCCGGATAGGTATCATCGACATACTGCAGGGCCTGACGGACATTAAAACCGGGGATACCCCGAAACGACCCCGACGCCACCCTTCTCCCGTCACTATTTTCTTTTTCAGCAAACATGGCGGCGGGTTTACCAAATTTTTCAACAATTCGTGATGCGGTGATGCCATGCACACCGCTATGGCCATCCTCTATGAGGATCACCAGCGACTGACCCGTCATCGCCGAGGCCAAGGCAAAGGCCCTCAGTCGCAGGGACTTTTCTATGTCCTTGCGTTCTTCATTTTGCCCCTTGAGAATGTCCCATTGACTCCGTGCCTCAGTCACGGTTGCTGCCGTGAGAAATAAAAAACCCGCCTGGGCCCAGTCCAGCCGCCCTGCCGCAGCCACTGCCGGGGCCAGCTGAAAACCAATGGTCGTGGAGTCAACCTGCGTGTCTTTCACATGTTCAAGAAAGACCTGCCAGCAGGGCCTGGCCTTGGCATTGATAAATTCAAGCCCCTTTTTCACCAACAGACGGTTGACATAACTCCGGTCAGGACGCAGGGCTACACAATCTGCCACGGTTGCCACAGCAACATAGTCAATGAGAGGCAAAACAGACGGACACTCAGCAAGATACCCAGAATCAAGCAATGCGGTCCGTGTCTTTGCCATGACCAGAAAGGCAACGGCCGCCCCGCAGATAAAGGGGTCATATTGACTCTGAGCCATTGTTGGGTTGATACAGGCAAAGGCTGAGGGCGGTGGCCCTTCCACAGGGATTTCATGATGATCCGTCACCACCACATCAATTCCCGCCTCAGCGATGCGTTTAATCTGCAGTTCATCGCTGGACCCCTTATCCGCAGAAATGACCAGACTGGCCCCGGACTCCAGAATACGGTCCGCAACCGGACTGGTGATCCCATACCCTTCAGTGAGCCGATGACTGGTTACCACCAGTAGACGTTCAGGATTCACCTGGAAATGATCCACCA
>JBFFNY010000232.1:0-3519 GCA_041562955.1 Desulfurivibrionaceae bacterium
AATTTCCGCGAGGGTCTGACCGTACTGGAATACTTTATTTCCACCCACGGTGCCCGGAAAGGTCTTGCGGATACTGCACTTAAAACAGCGAACTCCGGTTATCTGACCCGTCGTCTGGTTGATGTTGCCCAGGACTCGACGATTATTGAGGATGACTGTGAGACGCTGGACGGTATTCTTGCCGAGCCGCTCGTTGAGGGTGGTGAAATCATCCAGAAGATGACGGAACGTATTCTAGGTCGTGTTGCCCTTGATGATGTTGTTGATCCGTTCTCCGGTGAAGTGTTATGTGAAGCGAATACCCAGTTTACTGAAGAGAAGGTTAAGGCCATCGAAGAGGCTGGTCTTGACCGGGTTATGATGCGTTCCGTACTCACCTGCCGTGCAAAGCGCGGTGTTTGTGCCAAGTGTTATGGTCGTGATCTTGGTCGTGGCCATATGGTGAACTCCGGTGAATCCGTCGGTATCATTGCCGCCCAGTCCATTGGTGAGCCTGGTACCCAGCTGACCATGCGGACCTTCCATATCGGTGGTGCGGCGTCCCGTGCAACCGAGGTTGCTGAGGTTCGTACGCAGCATGGCGGTTTCCTTAAATATAACGATCTCTACACCGTTGAGTCTGCGGATGGGAATCTGGTTGTGATGAACCGTAACGGTGATATCTCCGTAGTTGGTCCTAAGGGACGTGAGCGTGAGAGATATCCTGTCCCTTATGGTGCTATCCTGCATATTGCTGATGGCGGTGAAATGAAGGAAAACGACCTCATCGCCGATTGGGACCCCTATACCATTCCAATTGTTACAGAAACAGCCGGTGTGGTTAAGTATGAGGATATTATTGAAGGTTCCACAATGCAGGAGAAGAAGGATCAGATTACAGGGAAGTCCAGTTCTGTGATTATTCCTTCTAAGTCCTCTGCGCTTAATCCGCTCATTGCCCTCAGAACGGATAAGGGCAAGCCCGTAATGCTTGAGAAAATCGGTATTCCGGCTCGGTACTCCTTGCCCGTTGGTACGATTATCGGCGTGAAGGACGGAGAAGAAGTTAAAGCGGGTACGGTTATTGGTAAAATTCCTCGTGAAACAACGAAAACAAAGGATATTACCGGTGGTCTTCCCCGGGTTGCTGAATTGTTTGAAGTACGCAAGCCTAAGAAGCATGCTGTTATTACTGAAATTGATGGCCGTATCAGTTTTGGTAAGGAACTCAAGGGGAAAAGACGTGTTCTTGTTACGCCGGAACTTGGTGAGCAGAAAGAGTATCTTATCCCTAAAGGCAAGCATATTTCCGTGCATGAAGGTGACTATGTCAAGTCTGGTGAAGCGTTGATGGATGGCTCTCCTGATCCAAACGACATTCTTCGCGTTCTTGGTGTGAAGGAGCTTGCCAAGTTCATGGTGAATGAGATTCAGGAAGTCTATCGACTTCAGGGTGTAAAGATCAATGACAAGCATATTGAGGTCATTGTGCGCCAGATGCTTCGTCGTGTACAGATTACCTCAGTGGGTGACTCGACCTTTATGCAGGGTGAGCAGGTTGAGTGGTGGAGGTTTAATGAAGAGAATGAGCAGCTGTTGAGGGATGGTCATGTTCCGGCCCAGGCAGAAGCGATACTCCTCGGTGTCACGAAGGCATCTCTCTCCACCGACAGCTTCATTTCCGCAGCCTCGTTCCAGGAGACCACAAAGGTTCTCACGAATGCCGCAATGGCAGGACGGATTGATGATCTCAGCGGTTTGAAGGAAAATGTTATTATGGGACGCCTCGTTCCAGCTGGAACTGGGCTTGCCAAATATCGTATAACTTAAAGGGTGTTGAGTAATGGGAAGGACAGGGAAAAATGGAGTATTGTTTTTTCCAGTCCTTCTTGCTTGACAATAAGAAAAGCTTCGTGTATCTATGTCTCTTCTTGTGATCCGAGCATAATTTTTGCCGGAAATAGGATGGGTTGAGTTGCAGAATTCTCTTTTGGGGTCTGCTCACCCCCACAGGACACACGATTAGATTTAAATGATAAATAATATAAAGGAGTAGTTCATGCCAACCATTAACCAACTGGTAAGGCAGGGTCGTAAGAAGCAAGTGAAGCGTACGAATACACCTGCTCTCCAGGCTTGCCCACAGAGACGCGGTGTTTGTACACGTGTTTATACGACCACACCTAAGAAACCTAACTCTGCGCTTCGTAAAGTAGCCCGTGTTCGGTTAACAAATGGAATAGAAGTTACTTCTTATATTCCAGGTATTGGCCATAATCTCCAAGAGCACTCCGTTGTTCTGATTCGCGGCGGCCGGGTAAAGGATTTACCTGGTGTTCGTTATCATGTTATCAGGGGTACACTTGATACACTTGGTGTTTCCGAACGTCGTCAAGGTCGTTCTAAATATGGCGCTAAGCGGCCTAAATAAGAGGATCTATCATGCCTAGACGTAAAGTAGTGGCCAAACGCCAAATTCCTGGAGATATCCGTTTTAACTCCATTCTGATCTCTAAGTTCATCAATGTCATGATGTCTCAGGGCAAGAAGAACGCTGCACGTAAAATTTTCTACGGTGCAATGGACATCGTTGAAGACCGTGTGAAAGAAGATGATCCGTTTGCTGTGTTTGAAAAAGCTATGGATAATGTTCGCCCCCGTGTTGAGGTTAAGTCCCGTCGAGTTGGTGGTGCTACCTATCAGGTGCCTGTTGAGGTTCGTCCTGAAAGAAGAAATGCCCTGGCTATTCGTTGGTTGATTGGTTTTGCCCGTAAGAGAAACGGTCACTCCATGGCTGAGAAGCTTGCCGCTGAACTGCAAGATGCGTATGCCTCACGTGGAGCAGCTGTTAAGAAGCGTGAAGATACCCATAAGATGGCTGATGCGAATAAGGCATTTGCTCATTACCGCTGGTAGGTTTCAGGCTTTAGCTTGAGTGAAGAATTCAGATTTAATCAAACATGATTAAATCTGAATTTTCTTTATAGATTTGTTGACAAGGGATTTATTCCGGGTTATAAACGCAAACTCTGTTGATTGATTTAGTGTTGAGGTCAGGCTTTTTTAGAGTGGTTGGAGAATCCTTTGGCCAGGTGAATATGAATGGCTAAAATTACTTCTTTAAAAAATCTGCGCAACATTGGCATCATGGCCCACATTGATGCCGGCAAGACAACGACAACAGAGCGAATTCTCTACTATACAGGCCGATCCCACAAGATTGGCGAGGTTCATGAAGGCACCGCCGTCATGGACTGGATGGAGCAGGAGCAGGAGCGTGGGATAACCATTACTTCTGCCGCAACGACCTGTGAGTGGAGGGGCAACCGTATCAATATTATTGATACACCAGGGCATGTTGATTTTACCCTGGAAGTGGAACGATGCCTGCGGGTGTTAGATGGTGTTGTTGCTGTTTTTTGTGCTGTTGGTGGCGTTGAGCCGCAGTCTGAGACCGTTTGGCGCCAGGCTGAAAAGTACAATATTCCACGTATTGCCTTTATTAATAAGATGGATCGTATTGGCGCTGATTTTAATAAA
>JBFFNY010000233.1:0-3488 GCA_041562955.1 Desulfurivibrionaceae bacterium
AAAAAAAAGCCCTCGAAATAAATTCGAAGGCTTTTATCAAAATATCTATTCCCGGTCCTGCAGGGGAACAAATTCACGGCTCACAGGCCCGGTATAAATCTGACGGGGGCGGCCAATACGCCAGTTTGGATCATCCCACATCTCCTTCCAGTGCGCAATCCAACCGGGTAGACGTCCCAAGGCAAACATAACCGTGAACATGTTTGAAGGAATTCCAATAGCCCGATAAATAATACCCGAATAAAAATCAACATTCGGGTAGAGTTTTCGCTCAATAAAATAACTGTCATTTAAGGCAACCTGCTCAAGCTCCCTGGCAATGTTCAGAAGCGGATCATTTTCACGGCCAAGAGTTTTCAGAACACTGTCACACGCCTTACCGATAATGGTTGCCCGGGGATCATGACTCTTATAAACCCGATGGCCAAAGCCCACCAACCTAAACGGGTCATTGCGATCCTTGGCCTTTTCCACATATTTCTTATAATCACCGCCATTGCGCTGAATCTCTTCAAGCATCTCCATAACAGCCTGGTTCGCTCCGCCATGTAATGGCCCCCACAGGGCATTAATACCTGCAGAAATAGAAGAATATAAATTCACTCGGGCACTTCCGACCAGACGCACTGTTGAGGTCGAGCAATTCTGTTCATGATCGGCGTGAAGAATCAATAATTTATTCAACGCGGCAACCACTTCCGAATTTATCTCATACGGATTCACAGGGGAGTCGAACATCATATTTAAAAAATTGGCGCAATAGCTCAGATCATGGCGTGGCATCACGAGTGGCGCACCAAGATTTTTGCGATAACTAAAGGCGGCAATCGTACGCACCTTTGATATCAATCGTGCTGCCATATTATCCAGGTCATCCAGAGGGTTATCCACCATCTCAGGATAATAGGTGGACAGGGAGTTAACCATGGAACCCAGAATAGACATGGGAGCCGCGCCTGTCGGAAAATGGTCAAAGAAATGCACCATATCCTCATGCACGAGGGAATAGCAGTTCAGGAGCATACTAAAGCGACGCAACTGATCTACGGTTGGCAAATACCCATGCATGAGAAGATAACAAACTTCAACAAAAGAGCAATTATTGGCCAAATCCTCAATGGGATAACCGCGATAATTCAGAACACCTTGCTCACCATCCAGAAAGGTAATATCACTTGCACAGGACCCCGTATTCATAAAACCGGAATCAAGGGTAATATACCCTGTTTCGGCCCGGAGATTGCGGATATCGATGGCCATTTCGCCCTGAGTCCCTTTGAAGGTAGGCAGCTCATAGGTCTTCCCATCGAGGATGAGCTTCGCATTGTCACCTGTCAAACAATCTTTCAACATTTCAACCAACCTTGGGTTTCCCCTGCTTCGCATGACCGCACGATCACGCTCACAACCATCCCTATTGACGGTCATTTATTTTCAATATATAGTTCACTTCTTAAGATCACAAACTTTTTAATATAAGAGATATTGCCGTCAATCACAAGCCTTAACCACAGACCCACCATGCCAAACCTACTTACGACCCATGCAGACCGCCTTGACCATTTCATAAATAAGGTCACGGTATATCCCGTATCATGCGAAAAACTCGGGTGCGGCCGGACAGACCTAGAGTGGCTTGACGGGGTTATTGCAGGCGGTGCTCAGATTGTCCAGTTACGGGATAAAATCTCAGATGACCGAACTCTTCTGGCCAAGGCCCATGCCTTCAGACAGAGGACCCGTGAGGCCGGCATTCTCTTTTTGATCAATAATAGAATTGACATTGCCCTTCTTGCTGATGCTGACGGCATACACCTCGGCAATAACGACATTCCCGCAATTGAAGCCAGGAGACTCGCTCCGGAATTTATCATCGGGGTCTCAGCCAACACCAGTGAACAAGCGGCCAAGGCCGAGGAAAGGGGGGCATCCTATTACAACATCGGACCCATCTTTCAAACCCAGACCAAATCAGGGCTTGTAGACTTTATCGGCCCTGCGGCCATCGAAAGCTACAGCACGAAATCAAGCCTCCCCTTTACCGTGATGGGCGGAATCAAAAAAGACCATATTCAAGAACTCACCGCACGGGGAGCCAGGCGGCTCGCCGTAGTCACGGCCTTAACCCAAGCCGAAGACATTCAGGCAGAAACAGCCTTCTGGCATGAACAGATTACGACTTTAAAGAAATAAAGAGACCCTATGTTTTCCACAAAACTTGCCGAACTCGACACCTTTATAGACTACGCGGTCCCAGAAGAAGACCGCGAGAAAACCCGTGCCCTGATTAAGCATTTTGAACATGACCCGCTGGCCATTAATCTTCTTGACGCCTTCTACCGGCACCTGCCCGAAGCAGAAGAGGATACCATCACCCATATCTTCCAACCGGAACAGCACCAAGGCACCTTCCTGTTTCTGATCCGGACCAGACTATCCGCCTATTTTTACACCGTGGACACCAATGAGGCCCAGCTCATTGCCACCCTAGGCGAAGGACTGCCCCAGGAGGCCCTCGATTTTTTCGGTTTTGCCAGCCTTGAGAGTTTCAACAAGAAACATGGTGACTTCACAGACCATCCCCTCTACCAATCGATGTTCACCAAGACGTGTCCGGCCTGCTACACCATTGACGGCCATCTCCATGAGTTTGGCTGCCCCGTGGAAGTCTGCCCGTGGTGCGACGGTCAGCTCTCAGGATGCAACTGCCGCTTTGAAAAACTGGGCACACAAGAAATCACCTCAGAGTCGCAACTTAAAGCCTTTCAGAAAATTCTCGAAAAAAAAGGCCGCATCGCCTTCGATGCAGCCTTTCATCGTCCATCTTATCCAACAGCAGGAGACGATCAAATCTAGGTTGTTTAGCCTTAGACTAGTGCCGTCTATAGGTCAGTTAAGGCAGTACGCGCCCTAATCCCCTACAGACGATTCAAACGACCTCCCCCTACTTCTTATCCATATACTGATAATATTCATTATCTGACGAAATCAAAATCTTGGTATTGCTGTTCACCGTCTTCTCGTAACTCTTCAAACTCTCGGTGAAGGAATAAAACTCAGGATCCTTACTGTACGCTTCAGCATAAATACGGGCAGCCTTGGCATCGGCCTCACCTTTGATCTCAGCCCCCTTCCGCTCTGCTCCTGAAATAATAGTCTTCAATTCACGTTCAAGCTTACCCAGAATCTCAGCCTTTTGCCCCTCACCCATGGATCTTTTTTCAGCAGCAATCCGTTGACGCTCGGAAATCATCCGATCGTACACCTTCAGCCGCACCGACTCGATATAATTGACCCGTTTAAACATAACGTCAACCAGCTCGATCCCGTATTGCGGAGTGATTTTCCCCGCATTTTGAAACACAATGTCAGAGATCTTATCCCGTCCAAGCACAACACTGCCTTTTCCGTCTTCTTCGTCACCCACAATGGTTTTATCGTCCCAGTCAGAACTACGAATAAGCTCCACAAGGTCATTCTGATTCACC
>JBFFNY010000234.1:0-3486 GCA_041562955.1 Desulfurivibrionaceae bacterium
GACCAGCACCCTGACGACAAAGGATCACCATGAAAACCCGCAGTCTCTATATCGCCTCCATGATCCCGGCAGCGGGCAAACTTCTCGTCACCATGGGCATGATGGAAATCCTCTCCGGACATATCGAACGGCTGGGATTCTTCCGACCGGTCATTGACGAGAGCTTTGGCCGCGACAACGACATCAACCTTATTCGCGGCAAATATTGTCCGGACATGCGTTATGAGGATTGTTACGGGTTTGACGTTGAAGCCGTAAAAACCATGGTGTCCGAAGGACGGATCAAAGAATTTTATGAACAACTCCTGATTAAATTCAGCGACCTGCAACAAAAATTCGATTTTGTCCTGTGTGAAGGATTAAACAGCTCAGGTTTTCTCTCCTCCTTTGACAGCGACATCAACCTTGAACTTGCCAAACATCTCAGCTGCCCCTTTATCGGCGTCATCAGCGGGGTGGGCCTGGACGCCCGCGACATCCATGAAGAAATAAAAATCACCAAAGACGCCATCGAGTCGGCGGGATGCACGCATTTTGCCACCTTTGTGAATCGCCTTTCCATTGGCGCCCATAACTCCCTTGAGCTCGACGACCTCCACCTCACCGCCACACCGCCCGTCTTTCTGTTACCGGAGGATGCCGAACTGGATAAACCGACCCTTGCCGATATCCAGCAGGGACTCAACTCCTCGATCATTCTGGGCTCAAAGGATGACCTGTATCGTCCGGTAAAACAGTTCAAGATCGCCACCATGACCGTGGAGCATTTTCTCAATTATATTCAGGACGGTGATCTCATCATCGTCGGCGGCGACCGCGCCGATATCCTCCTCGCATCGGTCTCCACCCTATCCTCTCCCAATTATCCGAATATCGCCGGCATGCTCCTCACCGGCGGTTTTACCCCTGAGAAAAACATGTTGCGCCTCCTGGAGGGAATGGAGGTGCCCATTCCCATTCTTTCCGTTCCCCAGGGAACCTATCGCGCCACCAAGCTTGCCGAATCCATCCCCGTGGTGATTCGCCCGGACAATAAACGTAAGATCGCCAAAGGGTTGGGTCTCTTTGAGACCTATATTGATATTGACACGATCATTAAACAGGCCAATATTTCCATCTCGACCTCCATCACCCCCATCATGTTTGAACATGGTTTATTTAACCGCGCCAAGTCCAGACGCATGCAGATTGTCCTGCCCGAAGCCAGTGATGAACGGATTCTTCGTGCCGCCGACATCCTCTTAAATCGCCAGGTGGTTGACCTGACCCTGCTCGGCAACCCCGCCGAAATCAAGATCAGCTGCGCCAGTTTGGGTTTGAACCTGGACCAGGCCACCATCATCAACCCTGCAACGTCAGAATACCTGGAAGAGTACACCAATACCCTGTATGAACTCCGCCAGCACAAGGGGCTCACCATGGAAGGGGCCAGGGACGCCATGCTGGACGTGTCCTATTTCGGCACCATGATGGTACATAAGGGGCATGCCAGCGGCATGGTATCCGGGGCCATTCACACCACGGGCGACACCATTCGCCCGGCCCTGCAGATCATCAAGACCTCCCCCGGAATATCGGTGGTCTCATCCGTCTTCATCATGTGCCTGAGCACCAAGGTCCTGGTCTACGGCGATTGTGCGGTGAACCCTGACCCCAATGCCGAGCAGCTTGCTGAAATTGCGATCTCTTCAGCTCAAACCGCAGCCATGTTCGGGGTGGAGCCGCGGGTGGCCATGCTGTCTTACTCCACCGGGGGTTCCGGCAAGGGCAAGGATGTGGACAAGGTGCGCGAAGCCACCCGCATTGCCCAGGAAAAACGGCCGGATTTACTCATCGAAGGCCCCATCCAGTACGATGCGGCCATTTCTCCCGAGGTGGCCCAAACAAAATTACCCGACAGCAAGGTCGCGGGCCGGGCCACGGTATTCATCTTCCCGGATCTCAACACGGGCAACAACACGTACAAAGCGGTGCAACGCACATCCGGGGCGGTTGCCATCGGCCCCATACTGCAGGGGTTAAACAAACCCGTCAATGATCTCAGCCGTGGATGTTTGGTGGCGGATATTATCAACACCGTAGCCATCACCGCCGTACAGGCGCAAGGACTCCAATAATCCCATGAAAATTCTGGTGCTTAACTCTGGAAGTTCATCCCTGAAATTCCAGCTCTTCAATATGACAGACATGCTCGTTCTGGCCACCGGTCTGGTGGAGCACATTGGGGAAACTCAATCCGTGACCCGCATGAGTTTTTTAAAACACAACACAATCCACTCGGTCAGTGTCGACCAGCCTGTCCGTGATCACCTCCAGGCCATTACCGCCATGCGCACCCTGCTGCAGGAAAACCAATGTCTCAGCGGACTCCAAGACCTCGCCGGTATCGGTCACCGGGTTGTCCATGGCGGTGAGACATTCCAGCAGCCGGTTCGGATTACGGATGAAGTGATCAGAACCATTGAAGACCTTACCCCCCTTGCCCCCCTGCATAACCCGGCGAATCTCATCGGCATCAAGGTGGCCCATGAACAGGCCCCGCAGGTGGTGCAGGTTGCGGTCTTTGACACCGCCTTTCATCAGACCATCCCACCCCACGGCTACACCTACGGACTCCCCTATGCGCTGTATGAGGAAAATCGCGTCAGGCGCTACGGATTTCACGGCACATCCCATTATTACGTGGCCAAACAGGCGGCACTCCACCTGGGCCGGGACCTGAGCGAACTCAAAATTATCTCCCTGCATCTCGGCAACGGGGCGAGCTGCACGGCCATCCGCAACGGCCGGTCCATCGATACCTCCATGGGCATGACACCTCTGGAAGGATTACTCATGGGAACCAGATGCGGCGATATGGACCCCGCCATCCTTTTTTATCTGGCCCGGGAAACAGGCCGGACCATTCAGGAACTTGATGATCTGGTCAACAAGGAAAGCGGTCTGAAGGGAATCTGCGGCGAAAATGACATGCGGGCCGTCATCAAACGGGCCGAAACAGGGGATGACCGTGCCGAGCTTGCACTGGCCGTCTTCTGTTATCGCATTAAAAAATATATCGGCTCCTACCTTGCCGCTCTGAACGGAGCAGATGCCCTGATTTTCACCGGTGGAATTGGTGAAAATGCCCCCCTGGTCAGGCAACGTTCCTGCCAGGATATGGAACGTCTCAACATAGCCCTTGACCCTGAACGTAACAGGAGCGCCAGCGCCGGGAGCGGGCACAGGGTTATGGAAATCCAGACCGACACGGATTCCATGAAGATACTGGTCATCCCCACCAATGAAGAACTTGAGATTGCCACGCAGACCCTGCAGCATATCCAAAGGCCAGGATAAACGGGTTCCCGTCAGCTCAGCCCCGCCCTGTGGCGGCACGAATTACTCACCACTGCCCCGCCAATCACCACCAGCCATCCGGACTCTCACAATGCAAATCTTACCGACCCATAAAACAAAACTTGTCTGCACCATCGGTCCGGCCAC
>JBFFNY010000235.1:0-3484 GCA_041562955.1 Desulfurivibrionaceae bacterium
ACTTCCCTTTCGCATTTGTTTTAGACCTTTCAGTAATTATTCAATTCTCTAACCACATACCCCTTATGCTATCCACCGCTCCACTGCTGCCGTTTCACTTCCCTTTCGCATTTGTTTTAAACCTTTCAGTAATTATTCAACGTTCTAACCACATACACCTACTTAACCACCATTCCACTGGCGCCGCGACACCGGTTCTCCTGAACAGTACCATAAAATGGCAGAATGAGACAAGAAATGACCCTTTACGCCCCCTAACACCCTGAGAGAGACCGCCTGTTTCCGGCTGGTCCCAGACGGATTCACCCTGATAAGTTATACAATTTTGCAGAAAAGTAATTCGATATTTTTTTATCTTGCAATTTAGTTGCCGCCAACTATCTTATTTATGATATCTCTTGTTTTCAGACTCGGTTTCACCGGTCCGAACCCTGGAAGATCAACAATTCACAAAGATGTACGAAACTATTGATCAATTTTTTAACATTTTGGTTTCCCATGCCCTTCAAAACAATGTGCAGACTCCTTGCCCCCATAGGTCTCGTCCT
Source organism: Desulfurivibrionaceae bacterium (assembly GCA_041562955.1). Lineage (GTDB taxonomy): Bacteria > Desulfobacterota > Desulfobulbia > Desulfobulbales > SURF-16 > JAJRUT01. The sequence goes on from JBFFNY010000235.1 coordinate 549, forward strand.
CTTCCTCTGCTGCAATGCCTGGGGTGTGATGGATTTAAACAGCGACACCCCCATCCATATCTCCGCCGACAAGATGGTTTCCCATGAAAAGGAAAAAGCCGTTATATTCACGGGTCATGTCAAGGCCAAGCAGGGCGATCTACTCATCAATGCTGAAGCAATGACGGTGTACCACGGCGGAGCAGCAACGCCCCCTGCCACGACAACCACCACAGCCCCAAAAAATACACCACAGATCCAGAAGATTTTTGCCACGGGGAATGTTGAGATTATTCAGGAAGGATTTGTTGCCACGGGGGATGAGGTTGAATATCTCGCCACCAAGGAAAAAATCACCCTCACCGGCAATGCCAAGATTGTTCAGGACAATAATATGGTAACCGGCTACCGGGTAGAGATGGATCTCGCCAATGGCACCACGACGGTAACCCCGGAAAAAGATGGAAAAGTGAGCTCCGAAACCACTGTGAAGCCAAAGGTTGAAATGTATTTTTACCCGAAAGCGGACCAGACAGAGCCCAACCCGACACAGTAAACCCGGTTGAGCCCGACTCAACACAACATAACCCGTAGGCGCTACATCACCATGGCCAAACTAGAAACAAAGAATATCGTTAAGGCATATAAAGGTCGTCGAGTTGTGGACGGCATCAACATCAAGGTTGAAACAGGTTCCATTATCGGCATGCTCGGCCCGAACGGTGCGGGGAAAACCACATCTTTTTATACCATCGCCGGCTTTATCCAGCCCACCACAGGCAGTGTCCTGCTCAATGATGAAGACATTACACCTCTCCCCATCCACAAGCGTGCCTTGCGGGGAATATCCTATCTGGCTCAGGACCCGTCCGTGTTTAAAAAACTCACGGTGGAAGAGAATGTGCGCATCATCCTTGAACCCCGTGGCGTATCACAGACAGAGATCAAAATCCGCACCGAACAGCTCATGCATGAGCTCAAAATTGAGCATCTTGCCAAGAACATGGGACATGCCCTGTCGGGTGGTGAACGTCGACGGGTGGAGATCATGCGCGCCCTTGCCACCCAACCCGAATTCATCCTGCTGGATGAGCCCTTTGCTGGAATTGACCCGCTCTCTGTGGCCGACCTGCAGCAAATAATAAAAGAGCTAAAAGAAAAAGGATTAGGTATACTTATTTCAGACCACAACGTTCGGGAAACCCTCGCGGTCTGCGATTTTGCATACATCGTCAGTAACGGAAAAATTCTCACCAGCGGCACCGCACAGGAAATTATAGAAGATGATTTGGCCAGAAAAATGTACCTGGGCCACACCTTTTCAATGTGACTTTTTTAGATGTTCAGGTTGCTGAGTCTGTAGACGGCTAAGGATACAAACCCGAAACAACAAACCTTTCCAGAACTGCAGTCTCAACGTCGGCACGCTACCCCTGAATACCAAATAGACTAAACAATCTAACCCCCTACAGACGAAACAACCTACTTTAATGGCCTTAGAACTTCGACAATCGCTGAAGCTGACTCAGCAGCTGGTAATGACCCCCCAGTTGCAGCAGGCAATAAAATTGCTTCAACTGTCGCGCCTTGAACTCGCTGACACTATCACACAGGAAGTGGAACAGAACCCCCTTCTGGAAGACGAGACCCCCTCCCTCAACAGCGACATGACACCTGGTCCGGACCAGGCACCTGCCCCGGATCAGGCGTACACCGAAGACTCAGACCGCACCTCTGAAGTGGATATGGAGCGCAACACTGAACCACCTGAAATCAACTGGTCTGATTACACCAATGAATATGAACCCACCTCTTCCTACAACCCACGCGGGTCCAACAGTGAAGAAACAGGTTCACGGCTCGACATTCTAAGCGAAAAACCCGATCTTCTCTCCCACCTGCGCTGGCAACTCTCTTTTATTGAAACCCTGGAGGAAGAAGACGAAATTTTAGAGGCCATTCTCGGCAACCTGAATCATAATGGCTTTCTTGAGGCCGAACTTGCTGAAATTGCTGAGCAAACAGGCTACTCCATTGAAGAGGTTGAAGACACCCTGGAGCTTGTGCAGGAGCTTGACCCTTCAGGCGTCGGGGCCCGGAATGTTCAGGAGTCGTTACTCCTGCAGCTTAAGCGCCTCAAGCTGGCCAACTCATTACCGTCAGACATTATCAAAAATCATCTCAACTATTTAGAGACAAAAAATTACATCGCCATTGCCAAGGCAACCCGCCATAAGGTTGAAGATGTCATTACTGCCGTGAACATCATCATAGGTCTTGATCCCCATCCGGGCCAGGCCTATTCCAATGAAGAGCCTCAGTACATAACACCGGATGTAACGGTGCAGAAAATGGACGGCGAATACGTCATCCTGCAAAACAATGACGGATTGCCCAAGCTGCGCATCAGCTCCTACTACCAAGCAATGCTGCAGGATAAAAAATCAACGCCGGCGGAAACACGGGAATATATTCAGGACAAGATGCGTTCGGCGGCTTGGCTGATCAAATCCATTGAACAACGCCAACGCACCATCTATAAGGTTGTCGAATCCCTTATCAAATTCCAGTACGATTTTTTTGAAAAAGGCGTCGCCTTTCTCAAGCCCCTGGTCTTACGGGATGTCGCTGAAGATATCGAGATGCATGAATCAACCGTGAGTCGTGTAACCAGTAATAAGTATGTGCACACCCCGCAGGGAACCTTTGAACTGAAATACTTCTTCAACTCTGCCATTGAACGTAAAGGCGGCGGCGAGGCCCTGTCTTCAGAGTCCATCCGCCAACAGCTCAAACAAATGGTGGGTAAGGAAAATCCGGACAAACCCCTTTCCGATCTGGCGATCTCAAAATTATTTGCCGACGAGAACATCAAACTGGCCCGCCGGACCGTGGCAAAATACCGTGAACAACTCGGCATTCTGCCGTCCAAATATCGAAAAAAACCCAAATTAAAA
>JBFFNY010000236.1:0-3479 GCA_041562955.1 Desulfurivibrionaceae bacterium
GAGGAAAATGATAATTTCCTGGTACCGGTGACCGTTGAAGTCGATTCTCAAACAGTTCTTACCCGTTCAGGGGCCCAGGTTGACCTGCAGTCCCCTGTAACCATCCGCCAATTAGTAGACCGAGGGTTGCGGGCTCAGCTTAAAATTCAAAGTATTCTTACCGGTCAACTGTATATTGATCTGAATTTCTATCCGGATAAACCGGCTGAATTTATGTCCCTGGACGCTGCGATCAGCGAAATTCCAACCATTCCGACACGAGTGCAGGAGCTTACGACCATGCTGGAGGATTTTTCCCTTGAAGAATTTCTTGCAAATCTTACGGCGATCAGCGAGTCAATACATCAGATCACCTCTACTGAAGAATTAAAAAACAGTCCGGTCAGACTTGAAAAAATATTGAAAAATATGGAATCATTAACCGCAAAGCTCGACACCTCCGCCGATCCAATTTTGACTGGTATGCAGACGAATCTGGCTGAATTGCACCGCTCTCTTGCGGTCATAAGAACGGCTACCAATCAGGCCGGAAATGCTATGGGCCAGATAGGTGAGTTCGTGAAGGAGGATTCTGTATTGGGCCAGACACTCATCAAGGCAAGTCAGCAGCTGGACGCCACTGCCCAGGCCATAACAAATCTGGCCCATGAAGACTCGCAAACCGTACACCATTTAAATACAGCGTTGCTCGAAATTTCCAGGGCGGCCCGTGCCATGCGTCTTTTGGCCGAGACATTGGAGCAGCAGCCGGAAGCGATTATTAAAGGAAAAGGGACAATAAAACAATGATGAGATGGACTAAATCTTCGGATCCTGAAAAAATCGTTTGGTTTATCATTCTGGTCATAGGACTGGGTATTGTGGGTTGCAGCAGGTCTTCGGAGATCGCGTATTACCAGCTCTCAACCATGAACCGAGAAACAGGTGACAGAGCTGCCGACACCACCGCTAATACCGTTCAGTCACCAGTTATCGGCGTTGGGCCGGTGCGGTTGCCGGAATACCTTGAACGTCCTCAAATCATGACCCGGTTTGGTGCCAACCGGCTGCAACATGCAGATGGTCACCGTTGGGCTGAACCCCTTGCTGATAATATGACATGGGTTCTCAAGGAAAATTTAGCCTTATTACTGGGAAACAATCGGCTGGAGAGCTATCCCTGGCCTCGCTCCTTAACGGTGGATCGTCAACTCATTATCGATATTATTCATTTTGAAGGCGATGGCAATAAGGCCCAGCTCGTTGCTGTCTGGACGATCCGGAACGGACAGGGCGAACTTCTGTCCCCCTCCACAAGAAGCATCTTTCAGGTTCCTTATTCATCCCTGGATTACGCCGGACTGACAGGAGCCCTGAGCGAAACGCTCTCTCTTTTTTGCAGGGAAGTTGCAGAAGGATTCAGGTCACAGTCTGATTAGGATTTTGACCATGAAGTGACTGCAAAAAAACAACAGCATACTGGTGTGCTGAAAGGGCCACGGGACGTTTTTTGAGTAATAACCGGAACCTTCACCTGATATCCACCGTCCTGCCTCAGAGTTGCAGTTGAATCGGCCTTGACATGGAAAATGTCCCGATATAGAATTTGATATCGTGGAATTTTTAATGGGTTGCGAGGAGGAGGAAACATATTTTTATTTCTCTGGGCCAATCGTTGAAAGGGCAGATTGTTATCATCTTATTTCCCCCTTTTTTTGCGGCCACATTTTTTTCTGAACAGAGGTTGCTCTCCGCCAAAGCAGCCTGAGGAGATTTATTTTGAAACGAGCAATATCTTTTCTGGGCGGTGTGGTGTTATTGGGGGCGGTGGGATCCACTTATGGCGCAGACAGTGAAGTGGTCCCTGATGCATTAACGGACCGGGAACCGATTCAGCATGAATTAGAAGAGATCGTGGTCACTGCCACGCGGAGTGAACGCACCATTCGCGAAGTGCCGGCGGCGGTCACCGTGGTCAGTCAGGAGGTCCTTGATGATTCGCGCCTGATCGGTGTCAAGGAAGCCCTGGGCGGCGTGGCGGGCGTGCAGGCGGAGACCCGGAGCGGCGGCTATGACGCCCGGCTCATCATTCGGGGAGCCGGACTCAAGGCTCGGTATGGGATCAGGGAAATCATGGTGCTGCTTGATGGCGTGCCGATCACCGATCCGGACGGTTTCACCAGGCTCGACTTTGTTGACACGCAGCTCATCGAACAGATTGAGGTGACCAAGGGGCCCAATTCAACCCTTTACGGCGCCAACGCCGCAGGCGGTGTCATCAATGTGATCACCAAGAGTCCCTTTGAGGAAATCAAGAGCCTGAAGGTCGGATACGGCAGTGAAGAAACCAAGCTGGCAAGCGTGGTCTACGGTACCCATGTCGGGGATGTCTATGCCACCCTTTCCGGGACGAATAAATCCTCCAACGGCTGGCGGGAGCATAATGAGTTCGACTCCAATCAGGCGGGGCTGAAAATCGGCAGCGCTTTAGATGATAACTCCTCCCTGGAGTTGAACCTCAATCTGACCAAGGCTGAAATCGAGCTGCCCGGTTCTCTGACCCGTGAACAGTTCGACAGCGATATCACCCAGCTCACCGACAGTCCGTTTCGGAATTCGGCCCGGGACAGCACCATCTACTACACCACCCTGAAATATGAAAAGCCTATGGGCCAGGTCACCCTCAAGCCTCTGGTCTATTACCAGAACTGGGAACATTTTCATCCGGTCACCGGCGGCATCAACGACGGCGGCGCGGATATCTGGGGTGCGGAACTGCAGACAAATTTTGCACACCAGTTTTTCGGGCGCGATTCGGAACTGGTATCCGGCATCAGTGGTCAGCAGGACCGCATGGACAGTGAGAAATTCACCTACCGTGATATCCTGGTATCTGGAACAGGCCGGCTGATCTCCACCCTGTCCGATATCAAAGGCGACCTGATGGAAACCAGTGACGAGGAGGTGAACAAACTGGGGATCTATATTCAGGAGACAGTTCGGCCCGGTGAAGGATGGCTCGTTGATTTCGGCCTGCGCTACGACCGCGTCATCTTTGAGATCGATTCTGAGGTGTACCAGGAATATTCCTATGCGACGGCCAGTTATCTGACCAATAGGCAGACCATTGCCATTGATGAGACCTTTGAGCGGTTCAGCCCAAGGCTTGGCGTGGTCTGCGCCATTAATGACATTTACAGTCTCTATGGCACGGTGTCCACCGGTTTCCAGACTCCGCAGTCTTCAGAACTGGCAGATAATCCCAACCTGAATCCTGCATCCACTGTGAATTACGAAACCGGCATGAAGGCCCGTTTCAAGGGCGGACATTCCCTGGATCTGGCCCTGTTTCATATGCAGGTGAGCGATGAGGTCATGCAGACCGTTCTTCCCGGCGGGGAGAGTTCCTATAACAATGCGGGTGAGACCAGAAAAAACGGGGTCGAGTTTACGGCCTCCTATCAGGCCCTGGACGAACTGGCCATCGGCGGCACCTACAC
>JBFFNY010000237.1:0-3478 GCA_041562955.1 Desulfurivibrionaceae bacterium
AAAGCCGGGCTGCAGGGCGGCGGTGGCGGCCAAGGCGGCTTCGACGACATGTTCTCCGGCTTTGGCGATGTATTCGGCGACCTCTTTGGTTTTAGCGGGGGCAGACGTGAGCAGCACGGCCCGACCAAGGGCGCGGACCTGCGTTACGACCTCACCATCACCTTCATGGAAGCAGTGCACGGCACCGAGAAAGAGGTCACCCTCAACAAACGGGACACCTGCTGGACCTGTGAAGGAACCGGTGTCCGCCCGGGCTACCAACCGGAAACCTGTTCGACCTGCAGGGGCTCAGGCCAAGTCACACGCTCCCAGGGATTCTTCAGGGTGCAGACCCCATGCCCTGAGTGCCGGGGCCAGGGCCAGATCATCAAGGAGCCCTGTGGTGACTGTAATGGTGCAGGACTGGTCCACAAGGACAAGACGGTTTCCCTGAAAATACCTGCAGGCGTTGACACCGGCGCCCGTATGCGTTTACGGGGCGAAGGCGAAGGCGGCCGCAAAGGCGGGCCGACCGGTGACCTCTACGTGGTCATCAATGTCCAGAGTCACGAGTTCTTCCAGCGGGAAGGGGAATATATTTATTGCGAATACCCCCTTTCCATGGCGCAAGCGACGCTGGGGTGCACCGTTGACATTCCCACCATTAACGGCAAGACCTCCTTCACCTTTCCCAAGGGCACCCAACCCGGCCAATCCTTCAAGATTCCAGGTGAAGGTGTTCCCAGTCTGAGAAATCGGTCCACAGGCGATATGGTCATCGAAACCAAGGTTATCATCCCTGAGAAGCTCACCAAGCGCCAGAAGGAACTCCTTGAAGAGTTTGAAGAAATAGAAAAAGCCAAAGATTCTGACGACGGTTTTTTCGCCCGCTTATTCAACGGAGGAAAACATGACCAGTGACGCCAGATTCACCCATTTTGATGCTTCGGGCAATGCGCACATGGTGGATGTCAGCCAGAAAAAAGACACCACCAGACAGGCAACGGCCACGGGACGTATCAGCATGAGCGCGGAATGCTACGAACTCATCCGGCAAGGCACGATCAAGAAGGGCGATGTGCTCGGTGTGGCGCGGCTGGCAGGGCTGATGGCCGCCAAAAAAGTAGACGAGCTCATCCCCTTGGCCCACCCGCTTCCCATCACCAAGGCTGATATTGAATTCACCATGGATGACGCCACGTCTTCGATTCTGATCAATGCCACTGTGGGAATTACAGGAAAAACAGGGGTGGAAATGGAGGCCTTGACCGCCGTATCGATTGCCGCCTTAACCGTGTACGACATGTGTAAGGCCGTGGATAAGTCCATGCTGATTTCAGACATTTGCCTGCTCAAGAAATCAGGTGGGAAAAGCGGGACCTACACCCGCAAACAAGATTAGCAATCAGCCCATTCGGTTTACACCTGCGGACTGAACAACGTGTTGAAAAATAAGACAAACAAACAAGACAACTTGCATCATCATTAAAATACTGACAAAGTGATAGTAACTTTGTCTAATCCAGAGACTTTTAAAAGTATAAAGTGCAGAGAACTGAAGACCTTGGCACTTCGTAATACATGACATAGGAGACATGTTATGAACCCAGACCAACTGACCTACTACAAAAAAAAGCTTGAGCAGATGTCCCAGGACATTCTTGAAGGCGCTGATAAAACCTTAATGGACATGACGGACAACTCCAGCAATTTCCCTGATCCTACGGATCGGGCATCGGCTGAGAGTGACCGTAACTTTGAACTTCGTCTCCGTGACCGTGAGCGTAAACTTCTCAATAAAATAAAGCAGGCCTCTGAGCGCATAGAGGATGAATCTTATGGCATCTGCGAAGATTGCGGTGACGAGATCGGCGAAAAACGGTTAGAGGCCCGCCCGGTCACGACCCGCTGCATCAACTGCAAGACACAGCAGGAAAACTCTGAAAAAGGCAAAGGTTGAAACGAGACCTTCTGTCTCTGCTCACATACCGTATTACGCCTTAAAGGATTATCATGCCTGAGTTACGAAAAGACCCCGTCTTGGGGCGTTGGATTATTATTGCCAAAGAGAGAGGGAAACGCCCCACTGATTTTATAATCAGTGAACCCGAGACCAAGGGCGGCTTTTGCCCCCTCTGTCCCGGTAATGAAAAGACAACACCCAATGAAGTCCTCAGTTTCGGCCCGGAGGGACGTAAACCGAATAACCCGGGATGGGACCTGCGGGTGGTGCCCAACAAATACCCCGCCCTGGTTATTGAAGGAGATCTCAAAAAAGAAGGAGAAGGGCTCTACGACAGGATGAACGGCATCGGTGCCCACGAAGTCTTAGTGGAAACCCCAAACCATGACGAATCCTTCACCAGCCTCCCCCCTGAGAGAATGGCAAAGATCTTCCAGGCCTTCCGTGACCGCCTCCTCGATCTGAAAAAAGATATGCGGTTTAAATACGTCATGATTTTCAAAAATCATGGCCGCGCCGCCGGTGCATCCCTCGAACATTCCCACTCACAACTGGTGGCATTGCCCATTCTCCCGCGGATGGTGGTTTCCGAACTGGATGGTGCCCTGTCGTACTATAATTACAAAGAACGGTGTGTGTACTGTGACATTATCCGTCAGGAGTTAAAGGAACGGGACCGGCTGGTGTGTGAGAACGAACATTTTATTGTCATCACACCCTACGCCCCCCGCTCCCCCTTTGAGATGTGGGTGCTGCCGAAACAGCATTCCAGTAAATACTCAACCCAGTCAAACGAAATTCTACTCTCGTTGAGCGTCATTTTTTCTGAGGCCATGCGCCGCCTCGAAGTATGTATCCCCAATGTTCCGTATAATTTTGTCCTGCACACCTCGCCCTTGCGCTCTGCCGATCTCAATCATTATCATTATCATTTTGAAATCATGCCCAAACTCACCAATATGGCCGGGTTTGAATGGGGATCAGGGTTCTACATCAACCCAACGCCTCCTGAAGATGCCGCAAAATTTCTTCGAGAAGCAAAAATTTAACGTCTTTGGCGTTCCGTTACGTGTAATTCTTTGCAGAAAGTGAAACAATGCGCTTACAATATACATCATGCCCCACCGTTAAGAGACGCATTAGATTCACCGGGATAAAATAACTATAAGGGTTCACCATGAAAAAAATCTTACTCGTTGATGATGAAGAATCCATTCACCTCCTCTACCGTGACGTATTGGAAGAGGCCGGTTACGAGGTCCACTCGGCGCTCTCCGGCGATGAAGCCCTGAACACTCTGGACATTCTTAAACCAGATCTCGTGATCCTCGATATTAACATGCCTGGCATCAGTGGTATTGACACCCTGCGTGCCATGAAGGAAAAACACCCGATAATGCCCGTCATCCTGAGCACCGCCTATAATGAATACAAGCAGGATTTATCATCATGGGCCTCTGATGACTACATCGTAAAATCAGCTGACCTCACTGAACTTCTTGCTGCTGTAAAAAAGCATCTGCAGTAAACGCTCAG